>JAPKGY010000213.1 GCA_026647385.1 Phycisphaerae bacterium
CGACCGGCGAGCCGGAGGCCGTCCCCGAACACCAATCCTGCTGGTCGTTTACTCCGTCGCCGTCCGCGTCCTCGACGGAACATCCGGTTGCATCCACGCTCGCCCCGAGGGCGGTTCCCAGGCACAGATCGAACTGATCCGTAATCCCGTCGCCGTCCTCATCCAACGTCGAACAGCCATGGACATCGACCGGGGCGCCGGCATCGGTCTTGGGGCACCAGTCCTTCTGGTCCGTCACCCCGTCGCCATCGGCGTCGTCGATCGAGCAGCCGTTCGCATCGATGTTCGCGCCGGCGCCGGTCCCCAGGCAGAGATCAAACTGATCGGTGATTCCGTCGCCATCCTCATCCAGCGTCGAGCAGCCGTGGACATCGACCGGAGCGCCGGCATCCGTCTTGGGGCACCAGTCCGATTGATCCGTTACCCCGTCGCCGTCGGCATCGTCGATCGAGCAGCCGTTCGCATCGACATTCGCACCGGGTGCGGTCCCCTGGCAGAGGTCGAACTGGTCCTTCACTCCGTCGCTGTCCTCATCCAGCGTGGAACAGCCGCGGATATCCACCGGCGCACCGGCCTCCGTGCCGGGGCACCAATCCTGCTGGTTCCTCACGCCGTCGGAGTCCGCGTCCTCCGTCGAGCAGCCTTTGCTGTCGACGCTTTCACCGGGCGCCGTTCCTCGGCACAGATCCACCTGATCTTTTACCCCATCGCTGTCCTCGTCGAGTGTGGAGCAGCCGTGGCTGTCGACCGGAGCACCCGACGCCGTCTTCGGACACCAGTCCGCCTGATTGGGCACGCCGTCCCCATCCGCGTCGGCGGTCGAACAGCCGTACACGTCCACCGGCTCACCGGCGGCCGTCCCCGGACAGAGGTCCCACTGATCCCAGACTCCGTCGCCATCCGCGTCGAGCATCGAGCAGCCATGAACCGTCACCGGCGCGCCGGCTTGCGTGTTCGGACACCAGTCGCATGCGTCTCCGACCTTGTCGCCGTCGGCGTCTTCCTGCGCGGGGTTCCAGATGAACGCGCAGTTGTCCTGCAAGTCCTGAACGCCGTCATTGTCGAAATCAGCCGCCAACAGTTCCGAGCCCCCGCACACAATGACGACCACACCTGCCAACAGAGCTGTAAGCCTCATGGGACGCGACATGGTTGTACCTCCCGACGTGCCCGCGGAATGCCAAGGGCGCCCACCCTACGGAGTCGGCCACCCAGTACATCCCTGCGGATCGCGGATGATCGGTTGCTACCCTTCTCCCCTATCTTATCGGCCCGGGTGGTGTCCTGTATAGACCGCTTTTCGACGCCCCATGGAGAGGGTCGAGCCCACAATTCACGGCGTAGGCAGGATGGGGACAGGCACCACCTCAGGACGATACGCCCGAGGGCAGGGTTTGACTGAAAACAAAGAACTTCCGGTCACGGGAGATCCTGCACGGGCGGAGCCCGTCCCCATTTCGCCCGAAACCGCTGCTCGGCCGAGCCGCGCTCGGCGGGTTACGCACCTATACAAAAGGAGCGGGCGACACGGTCAGCCCGCTCCCGGTGCAATCTCCATCTGTAGGCGGCGGGCAATCAACGCCGTCTGCGCCGGACGAGCAGCAGGCTGCCCACGGCCAGGAGTCCGACGGTGGCCGGTTCGGGGACCTCGGTGCCGAACTCGCCGATGATGATCGGCAGATCGTTCAGGCCTGCCAGAACGGAATACGTACTGGCGGAGCCTGGCCACCACGGGCCGAAGATCTGCTCCAGCTCGCGCCAATCGTCCCATTGCGCATTGTTCAGATCGCGCGCCCGCCGGCCCCAGTTGAACCCATTCATGCCCATCCGGTCGACGTAGGCCAGGCCGGGATAAGAAACCGTGAAGTTATCCGAGAAATCCGCGTTCACGTCCCACACGAAGTTGACGTTGGTGGCGCCGGCCTGGTTGAAAATGTTCGCGATGCGCTGGAAGGCGTTGATGAAATCGATCGGTCTGTTGCCGTTATGGCCAATGAGATTCGGGTCCGTTAACTTCGGGGCGCCGTTCTGGTAGTAATCGTCGGGCAGATACCCCCAGTTGAACCAGTTGCCGTTCATTTCGTGGCCGAACACGATGTCCATCGCACCACCGTTGTTCTTGGCGGCGGTCGCCCACTGGACGATGGTGCCGTCGTACTGCCCGCTGTTAATCAGCGGCAGGAGACTCAGATTGCCGCGGGCCCAATAACCGATGGAATCGTCGTAGGGCTGCCAAACGATGTAAGGCCGGCTATTACGACTTTGGATGGTCTGGACCTTGGACAGCGGAAACGCCGAGGCAAACGACTCGAAAACACCGACCCGATCGTGATGGCCAAGGTACAATTCGAAATGGTCCAGATTGGCCGTGTTGGGCGGCGCGCCGTCGATGAACACGCCTCGGCTCAGCGACCGGTTCACATCGTGCCACGCATTGTTGTAGGCGGTCACCACGTTCATGTCCGGCAGGTTCGGCGCGTCCGGCACGACCCGCCAGTCCGGTTCACTCGCGCCCGGCTTGTAGTTGTTAAACCACATGAACGCATCCACCCTGGGCATCTGCGTCAAGAGGGTGTTGCTTGATTGCGTGATCCACGACGCCTTGTCCGTGCTTGCGGAGACCCCGCTTGCGGTCAGCAGCACCATCAGCACCCAGCAGCCCAAGGCGCGGTGCATTCCACTCCCCCTACGTAAGCCGAAAGATGACATTTCGCTATTCCCCCTAGTTACTCGTTCGCTGGCCACTGCCTCTGACGAATGTCCGTCATGTCTCGATGGGCGGGCCGATGCGCTCCCCTTTTGTAAAAAAGGGCTGATGCGTTCCCCTTCAGCTGAAATCTGATGCTTCCGTTCCCCGCAACCTGACTTCACTTACATTGTTAGGGGAGTATCCTTCCAAATCAAGTCATTTTTCCCAGATTCCTCCGAATACCCCTTTATCCGGACTGGGTGTCGGACAAAACCTGTTCGCTCCATTCCGCAAGGGCGGTTGGCCGATAACTTCAGTATGGCGCCATCGCTCGTGGGCGACGCCGTGCCCAGGGGGGCACCGTATTTTCCGGGAGCCCGATAAGGTTGGCCGGCAAGCTTTTCAAAGATCCGCGCGTGACATGCCGGCCCTCTTCGCGCACAATGGCGTCCACGATCAGCGCGGCACCCCCCTTATTCCGCGCTTGCCTCCGGCGGTGTGAGGTGGGAAGAATACAAGACGAACACCCCGACCTTGACGAAGGAGCCGCCGAATGGAAAAACGCACCGACGGAACTTACCAGCAAAGAGTATCCGCCATTGGAATGGGGACTCTCTTCACGGCGATCGGGCTCGTCGCCCTGGTCGCAATGGCCACGTACCTGACGGTTCGCGCGGTCCTGGTCGTCAAAGCTGAATACAGCGGCGCGGAGGTCGTCGTCAGCGTCGCCTTGCTTCTGGCGGAGACGTTCGTTCTGGTTCACGCCTTCGGTTACGTCGGCAGCGTGCTGCGGGCGCTCCTGATCAAACCGCGGATCGAGGCGGCGATCCTTCAGAAGCCCGAGGACTTTCCGGAGGTCGACGTTCTGATCGCCGCGCGCCACGAACCGCGGGAGTTGCTCGAGCGGACGCTCACGGCCATCGTGGGCATGCACTACCCCAACAAGACCGTCTGGCTGCTCGACGATTCCTCGGAGCCGGCGTACGTCAAGGAGGCGGCCGCCCTTGCCCAGCAGTTCGGCATCCGGCTTTTCCGCCGGGAGCAGCGTCACGGGGCCAAGGCGGGCATCATCAACGACTGCCTGCCGAAGCTGACCGGCCGATACGTCTGCTTCTTCGACGCCGATCAGTGCCCGATGCCGTTCTTTCTGAACCGCATCATCCCCCTGCTCGAAGCCAACGAGAAACTCGGTTTCGTCCAGACGCCGCAGTTCTACGCGAACATCAACGAGAACCGCGTCGCCCGGGCGGCGGGCGCGCAACAGGCGGTTTTCTACGAATACATTTGCGAAGCCAAGAGCACTTCCGGAGCGGCCTTCTGCTGCGGAACCAACGTTGTGTTTCGGCGTGACGCGCTGATGGGGGTCGGCGGACTCGACGAGACCTCCGTCACGGAGGACTTTGCGACGTCGATCAAGCTGCACACGGCCGGCTGGAAATCCCTTTACTACGGCGAAGCGTATACTATGGGCACCGGCCCGGAGACCCTGGTTGCCTACTTCCGCCAGCAGTATCGCTGGGCCCGCGGCACGCTGGGCGTCGGGTTGCGCCTGCTCGGCCTGTTTTTCAGCAAGCCGCACGCCCTGTCACCGCTGCAATGGATGGACTACGCCCTGTCGGGCACGTTCTATCTGGTCGGCTGGGCGTACCTGATCCTCATGCTCTGCCCGATTCTGTACGTGGTCGCCGGCATTCCGAGCTACTTCGTCCGGCCAGAAATCTACTTCTCGGCCTTTCTGCCCTACATTGTGTTCGCCATTCTCGTGTTCGTGGGAGGTTTGCGACGCCGGCATTACACGCTTCGACAGATGATCCAGGGCCAGCTCCTGGTTTTTCTCGCGTCGCCGATTCACATCCGGGCGTCCCTGGCCGCCCTCCTCGGCACGCGAAGCCGTTTCGGCATTACCCCGAAGGGCGCGGCCACTCTCACCTCGCTCCGCTCGCTTTGGCCGCAACTCACCCTGTGTCTGGCCAACTATCTCGTATTCCTCTGGGGGATGTGCCGATGTTTATTTGAAGGTGATCTGGCCGCGGGCATCAACGGATTCTGGGCGGGCGTGCATTTCGCCGTGTTCTGGTCCGTGATGTACTTCCGCGAGTCCATGCTCGCTCCGTCGAGCGCCTCAGCCGACACCTCGAAGCCCCCGATGGGCATGGAGGTTGCGACCTCATGACGCGAAAGGAACTTCTCGATGCGCTGCAGTCCGCCATGGTGACGGAGAACGCGTCCGCCATCGCCATCCGCAACATGGTCAGCACGTTCACGTGGAGCGGGCTGCCCGGCGACCGGTCCCGGCAGGTCATGGCCGAGCTCGAGGACCTGTCCGTGGGCCCGGCCCGTCGCGCGCAGCGTCTCAAAAGCCTGATTGCCCAGGTTCAAGGGAGCAGCCAGGATGTTTTCTAAGGGCACATACAATCGGTATCTCTTCGAGATCGACTCGACACACAAACGCATGATCGAGACGTACGAGCGGCTGAGCGGACGGCTTCAGGATCCGAACCTTCGCAAGGCGGTTGACCAACTGGTCGCCGAGATTCAGGCCGAGCAGAAATCCGTGGCCGAGATTCGCAGCGTTCTCCGGACGCTCTGAGCTTGAAACGTGTGCCAGCCGATCCGTGTGGGACCGGCCCTGCGGCGATCGACCGGTTGAAACGCGGTCCCACACGGAAGTTTCGAGGCTTCGCGCTCATCCGCCGGACCATGGAGGGCTCCGCCGGTGCTGATAATGTCCCTTGCCTTGCCGCCAGGAATACCTATGCGACCGATCCGCGCCCGATCGGGACAGGCCTCCGCCGCGCGCCGGACCGGTCCTGCGGTGTATCGGAGCCCCGTGTTGGAATACTCGGGCATCCGCCTTGGCGGGCGGCGCGCGGACCGAGCGCAACACGACCGCACGGTATCGAGGGGCCGAGCGGATGCGGCCCGCAGTCACGGACCTGACCGGTCGCTTCCGGCTTCGTCCACCGCGGCGGACTGGGCCGGGACAGGTCCGCTCCGGGCTCTGAAATGGGGTTGTCCGAAGTGTCCCGGGTTCTATGTCTCGCTGCAAGCGATCGTGGCTTCGATCGCCCTGACGACGGGATGCTCCGAGTCGCTTCGCGCCGCGGACCCGGATTCCACGCGTTGCTTCCTGTTCGGGGCTTTCATCGGCGACAAAAACCTTCCGCGCCGGTACGACGATCTTGTTTCCGCCGTCGGGCTTCGCCCGGCGATCCTGGCCACGTTCGTGCCCTGGACGGCGGCCGGCGGTGAGCCGTTCCCGGCCAGCTTCTGCCGCTTTGCCCGCGATCGTGATGGTCGAACATAAAGTGGAATGGATCGCGAGTTTCGCAGACCGGGTCATCGCTTTGAAAGAGGGTCAAATCTTGCTCGAAGGGTCTGCC
>JAPKGY010000214.1 GCA_026647385.1 Phycisphaerae bacterium
TATTCTGCAAATACTCGCCATGATATAAATCCACGGCGCGCTCATACCATTCGACTCGGCTGGCGGAGGAAGAAACAGCTCGCGCCTTGGCGAGAGCCGAATCGAACCCGCCGGACCCGTTCGGCAACACCATCGGAGCGAAGACTCGATACGGCTGCTCCTTCTTGACGGTCATGTAGTGGTCGCGGATGTCGGCGCTGAGGAGCGCCGCCCCGCGGGGCGAAATCTCGATCGCCATCGGAAAGGCTTGCCTCTCCCCGGCGCTGCCGAGGTGGATCGGGGCGGTCTCGGTGCCGCCCTCAACGAGGACCTGCTGCTCGGGCGCAGCCTCCGGGCGACTGGTCATGGCGGACTCGGCCGGCTGAGTGGAAGGCCGGGTGCCGGACGCGCCGGTACCGCCGGGGCGGGATTCCGCGACCTGAGTCGCGGCCGGCTGAGTCGTCGGCCTCGGCGGCGGGGCGAACCTGTTGACCAGGAAAATGTAGAGGTAGAAGACCGCCAACGAAGCGACCAGGCCAACGATGATGCGTCGATTATCCATTATGCGTCGTTCTCATGGGTGCCCAATGCGGGCGTTTGTGCGTTGATCCGTTCGGCTTGGCCGGACTCGGATCACCCCGCGATACCTCGCAGCCGGCAGCATCCGCCACGCCGCCCGCCGTTCAGCGGCCTTCCAGCAGGCGATGTCCAAGGAAGTCGTCCAGTTCCGGCGTGTTCAGAATCTTGTGAACGGCCTTGTCGACGTCGTACTCCAGTCGCACGAACTCCACACGGCCTTCGTCCACGACCGCATAGGCCGCCCGGGGGTCCCGATCCCGCGGCTGCCCCACGCTGCCCACGTTGATAATCACCTTGTCGTCCTCGGCAATCTCGTAGATCCCCGGCTCCGCCAGCTCGTCCGGCGACTCAAAGTACGGATCGTCCACGAAGACGCCGGGCACGTGCGTGTGGCCCACGAAGCTGGCGACGTACTGCAGCCGCTCGAAGTTGGCCATCAGCTTGTGCGGATTCGAGTATACGTCGTCGGCGAAGAGGTATTCGTTGACCGGGCGTCGCGGCGAGCCGTGAACGAACAGCATGTCCTCGTAGACGGCCCGAACCGGCAGCTTGCCCAGAAACTCCCACCGGCGGTCCCGCTGGGCCTTCTTGGGCTCGTCCTCGAGCATCTGGCGCGTCCAGTAGCAGGCCCGCTCGGCGCCCACGTTGAAGTTGTACGGCTCGTAGAAGACCGCATGGTCGTGGTTGCCGCAGATCGCGAACTCGCAACGATCCATGACCAAGTCGACGCACTCGCGCGGGTTCGCGCCGTAACCCACGATGTCACCGAGGCATACGACCTTTTCGATCCCCCGGGCATCGATGTCCTCGAAAACCGCCGTCAGCGCCTCGATATTGCTGTGTATGTCACTGATAATCGCAAACATGTACGAATAATCCCGACTCCAGCTCTGACCCGAGGCCGATGCGGCATCAGGGGCCGAATTGCGGTATGCTATGGTGAGAGCCGTCGCCACGCAAATCAGCCCGGCCAGCCGAGCCTGATGCAGGACGGGCGACGGGATCAGTTGGGACCGCAACGCACCGGCCTCCGCCGATGGCGGGGATCGGCAAGGGCATAAATCGTGAAATTAGGCATTCTGGCGGACAGCCATGGCCGGACCGACCTGGTTCGACAGGCGTTGACGCTGCTCAAGAAGGCCGGGGCACAAGCCGTCGTCCACTGCGGCGATGTCGGCGGGCTCGACGTGCTGGAAGAGTTGGCCGGCTGGCGGGCGTGGTTCGTCTGGGGCAATACCGATTTCCCCCGCCCGTCCTGGCGCCCGCAGATCGAGGCAATGAAACTCCCCTGGCCCGACGGCCCGCTCGAAATCACCCTGGCCGACAAACGGATCGGGGTCTTCCACGGCCACGAGTACGCCTGGCAGCGGGCGATGACCGCCGCCGAACTCGATTACCTGCTCCACGGCCACACCCATCAGGCCGATGACTACCGCATGGGCTCCATGAGGATCATCAACCCGGGGGCGCTGCACCGGGCCCGCTTCAAGAGCGTCGCATTACTCGACCCCGAAACCGATACGCTTGAATTCATCCCGATCGACGACCCCCTGGAGTGTGACGCGCCGGACGACGGCTACTAAAATGGCCGCATGCAGAGACTCAACGAACATGAGAAACAACGGCTGATCCGCCTGGTCCAGGACCTCGTCGGAATCAACAGCGCGATCATCACTCCGGAGCAGGCCAACCGCGAACGGACCGAGGAGCGGATGGCCGAGTTCCTGACGCAATACCTGCGCAACATGGGAATGACGGTCCAAAGGCAGGAGGTCTTCCCCGGCCGGCCGAATCTCATGGCCCATTGGCCGGGCCAGGGCGACAAGCGATCGATCATGCTCGAAGCCCACATGGATACCGTCACCGTCGAGGGCATGACCATCGACCCCTTCGCAGCCCAGGTGCGCGACGGCAAAATCTGGGGCCGCGGCACCTGCGACACCAAGGGCAACATGGCCGCGTTCCTGACCGCCCTGGATATCGCATATCGCCGCAACCAGCTGCCGGCCGACAAACTCTACTTCGTCGCCACGATGAGCGAGGAGACCTGCTGCACGGGGTCGGCCGCCCTGATGGACCACGGCTTTCGCACGGATGCCGCCATCGTCGGCGAAGCCACCCGCTGCCGGCTGGTCACCGCTCACAAGGCCCCGCTTTGGCTGGAGATCGAGACCAACGGACGGTCCTGCCACGCGTCGATGCCCGATCATGGCATCAACGCCATCGAGATGATGGCCCGCGTCATCGAGTTCGTGCAGGGCCCGTGGAACCACCACCTGCAAGTGCGGGAGCATCCCCTCCTGGGTAAGTCCACGATGCAGGTGACGACCGTCGAGGGCGGCTCGAAGATCAACATCATCCCGTCCCGCTGCCGCATCCAGGTGGACGGTCGCATCGTCCCCGGCCGACCCATCGACGAGATCGTGACCGAATTCCACGCAATGCTGGCCGAGCACCTCCGCGGCATGCCCTTCCAGATCCTCAGCCAGCAGAGCCACCCCGCTTTGGACACGCCCCTGGACGCGCCGCTGGTGCAAAAACTCATGCCCCTGTGCCGCGAAGCCGCCGGCCAGACCGCCCCACTCGGCGTCAACTACTTCGCCGACACCGGCCCGTTCGCCCAGGCCGGCATCACCTCCGTCCTCTTCGGCGCCGGCGACATCGCCCAAGCCCACACCGCCGAGGAATTCCTCGAACTCGACCAGCTCTTCCTGGCCGCCGAAATCATGCTCACACTCCTGACGGAGAATGCGGGGATGTCGATCGTCGAGGCAACGTGAGCCCGGCCAGGTCAACCGCGGTCCAACCCCCGACGTCAATCCTTGCCTGAAACATCCATGGCGATGGGGTCAGAGTGCTTGGTTGTACACCTGGGCGTTATGGCAATCTGCTCGAAGGACCAATCCGCGTTGCTGCCCCAGACAGTCGGTGTTCCTGTGAACCGCCACACGGGCTCCAGTCTCCTATGACCGCGCAACTCCGGGCCCTCCACCCGGCC
The DNA here is from genome assembly GCA_026647385.1 of Phycisphaerae bacterium. Taxonomy (GTDB): domain Bacteria; phylum Planctomycetota; class Phycisphaerae; order UBA1845; family PWPN01; genus JAPKGY01. Next base: position 3,557 of record JAPKGY010000214.1, read on the forward strand.
GGCGGGACACGCCACAGGTGGCACGACATAAGCCGGATTGTAGTCGGCGTGCTCAACAGTCATTCCTGCGTGGCCGAACCAGCCACAGTCGTAAGGGAGCGAGTAGTTCAGGGCCACACCGAACAGGTACCCCCAATGAAAGCAATGCTTGGCTGGAAAGGAGAAACGGCCGGCATCATCGGTTCTTGCCTTGAATTCGCCGCCATCCGGATGTCGAACCACCAACTCCGCTGAGTGAACGGGCCTGTGACTGACCGCATCAATCACGACACCGTCAGTTCGTCCGCATGTCTGCTTGATATGCGGAACCGGCAAGATACAGCCGGTATTCATCGCCAGGACACACGGTGCAACAGCCATGATGTATCTCGACATCGACATGACAGGTGGGCACCCCGGTCATATACTTCAATGCCAGTGCCATTGACTCCTCGTACAGTGTATCTCAGACGGCCCGACTCTCCAATTCCGACTGAAGCAGGGCAGTCGCGCGCCAGGATAACGACCGGCCGCTTCTTATCCGGCTTGGGGAACTGATACCAGCGTTTCATTCATCCCCCCACACCTGCTCGCTCTCCCATACGTCGAACTCCGAAGCCTTTACCGGATGGGCAGCACAGCCTTTTCGATGCCTTCGTTCCTGTTCGGCACCCCGGTGCTTGCGAATGGCAAAATGCAGGGCATCTCGGGTGAAGGCCGACCGGCTGGTCTTCAGCTTTTTTGGCCAGCCTGTCCGGGTCTTCCACCAGCCGCTCGCCGAGCGTCATTTGCACCGTTTTCATGGCGTCCTCCCCTATATGGATGTATAGCTGTGACAACCCACATTGGTTGTGCCGTCAAACCCCCCTGGCATTTCGCCCTGACCTACGCGTTCCGCGCCCCGCCGGCTGTCCCCTGCTCGAAAGGGTGCCCATCGTCTCTGCCCGCGATATACTATCCGCTTGGTGCGTGACGCCATCGGAGAACATCATGGCCAAGGAATCCTACGCCGCCCTGCTGGAAGCCTTCCAGTCGAGTTACCGCCTGATCCTCAACGAGATCGGCAAAGTCATCGTCGGCCAGCGTCACGTCATTGACGAGATTCTGGCGGCCGTCCTGTCGCGCGGGCACTGCCTGCTGGTCGGCGTGCCCGGATTGGCCAAGACACTGATCGTCTCGACGCTGGCGGACATCATGGCCCTTTCGTTCAAGCGGATTCAGTTCACGCCCGACCTGATGCCGTCGGACATCACCGGGACGACCGTGATCGACGAGACGCCCGACGGGCGCCGCGAGTTCCGCTTCGTCCGCGGGCCGGTGTTCGCCCACATCATCCTGGCGGACGAAATCAATCGCACGCCGCCCAAGACCCAGGCTGCCCTGCTCCAGGCCATGCAGGAGCGCGAGGTCACCAGCGGGCAGGAGACGTATCCGCTGCCCGACCCCTTCTTCGTGATCGCGACCCAGAACCCGATCGAACAGGAGGGCACCTACCCGCTGCCCGAGGCCCAGCTCGACCGATTCATGTTCAATACCTGGGTGGATTATCCGAACGTGCGCGAGGAACAGCAGATCCTCGCGACGACGACCGCCGGTCCGCTGCACAAGCCAAGCAAGATCCTCAATGCCCGACAGATCCTGAACATGCAGAAGCTGATCACCGCCGTCCCGGTCAGCGAATACGTGATCGAATACGTCTCCCGGCTGGTGCGGGCGTCCCGGCCCAAGGACCCCACCGCGCCCGACTTCATCCGACGCATGGTCGACTGGGGCGCCGGTCCCCGGGCGGGTCAATGCCTGATCCGCGGCGCGAAGGCCTTCGCCGCCATGGATGGCCGATACACCGTGAGCATCGGCGACGTACGGCACATGGCCATCCCGGTCATGCGGCATCGGATCGCGTGCAACTTCGCCGCCCAGGCGGAGGGCATCGATTCCGTGGAGATCACCCGCCGCCTGATCGAAGCGATCCCCGAGCCGCAGATTCCCAAGTACGCCGACGCCACCCCCGCGCCCGACTTGGCCAACATTCAGATCGACCAGGAAAGCGAATAATACAAAAAAAGCTTTGATCCGCACCCCAGGACTCGGTTATAAGCGAATCTCACCGGCTTCGTGCGAAAGGCCCTCCAAATGCCGAACGACGAAATCCGAATGTCGAAGATCCGTCCGGGGCGCCGTGGCGACCGAGGCGGGATGAACCCCATTCTCCATAACGGACCGAGCTTCACCGCCTGCTCTCGTCATTCGTCATTCATCATCCGTCATTCTTTCGACATTCGGATTTCGTCATTCGACATTGAAGCGCACCGGAACCCGAAAGGTCATTCCCATCGCAAGCCGGCTCACGCATCCGTACCTCACCGATCCTCGCACACGAAAGGACAACCAATATGACTCCGAAACTCGACCGACGCGGCGTACGCAGGTCGTGCGAGATCGAGGACAGCAGCGCCGCGCGGAACCGCTCGGTCTCGGCCATCGCCTCGGCCTGCGCCGCCTTGCTCGCGAAGGCGATGCGCTCGACCGCGACCGC
>JAPKGY010000215.1 GCA_026647385.1 Phycisphaerae bacterium
GAGATCAAGCTCGACAAGAACAAGAAGCACAACATCGAAATCGTCGTGGACCGGCTGCTCAACGAGTCCGGCATCAGGCGGATCGCACCAAGATCGGCAGGCCGGGCACCCTCTATTTCCTGCCCCTCTCCGAGATCGATCTTCTCATCACGGACGGCAAGTCTCAGGCATGCCTGAAACCCCTCGGCCGCCGCCACCCGCCTCCCCACCCGGATCGACGGGCTCGCTCCTGCGACAACCACACGAAACGGAGACCCTGATATGCGAAACAAGCATTCGATGAGTCGGCGAGTATTCTTGAGAAACGGAGCGAGGAGCGTCTCAGCCGCCGTGGCGTTCCCCTACTTCGTACCGGCCAGCGCCCTGGGTAAAGCGGGCGACCCGCCGCCCAGCGAGCGGATCGCCCTCGGGGTGATCGGGACAGGCGGCCAGGGACAGGCCGACATGATGGGTTTTCTCGCGTCTGCGGATGCGCGGGTGGTTGCGGTGTGCGACCCGAAGGGCCACCAGCGCGAGGCCGCCCGCCAGAAAGTCAATCAACGCTACGGCAACAATGACTGCCGGGCCTACAACGACTTCCGCGAGCTGGCCGCCCGGGAGGATATCGATGCGGTCCTGATCGCTTCGAACGACCACTGGCACGTCCTGCACGCGCTGGCTGCGGTCCGGTCGGGCAAGGACGTGTACCTCGAAAAACCCCTGGGGCTCAGCATACGGGAAAACACGGTGCTGCGCGATGCCGTCCATCGCCATGGCCGGGTCTTTCAGTTCGGCACCCAGCAGCGATCGACAGCGGAGTTTCGGCATGCGTGCGAACTGGTCCGCAACGGGCGAATCGGACAGTTGAAGAACATCCGCGTATCGGCTCCATGCCGATTTGCCGAGCTGACCAACGAGGAGACATACGCTCCCGCACCGATTCCCCCTGACTTTGATTACGAGATGTGGCTCGGACCGGCGCCGTGGGCGCCCTACACCCCGAAACGCGTGGTCAATCCGTGCTGGTTCCACACGAGCGACTATTCCCTCGGCTATATCGCGGGGTGGGGAATCCATCACGTGGACATCGCCCAGTGGGGCAACGGGACGGAACTGACCGGCCCGGTTGAACTCGAAGGTTCCGGCCGATTCCCGCCGAACGACGGCGTCTGCGATAACCCCGTCAACTGGGACATCGACTTCAAGTACGCAAACGGCGTCACGATGAGCTTCACCAGCGACGGCGGAAAGAACAGGCATGGAATACTGTTCGAGGGATCGGAGGGATGGGTCTACGTCAACCGGTCGGTCTACGATGCCCATCCCAAATCGCTGTTACAGGAAAAGCCTGGGGCGGGCGAAATCCATCTGCCGGTGAGCACGCAGCACCAGCAGAACTTCCTCGACGCGATCCTGGGGCGGGCTCCCGCCGTTTGCCCGATCGACGTGGCGGTACGGTCTGACACGATCTGCCAACTGAGCTACATTGCGGTCCACCTTGGCCGAAAGCTCCGGTGGGACCCCGATCGCGAGGTCTTCATCGGGGACGAGGAGGCGAATCGGCGGCTGCACCGGGCGATGCGGGCACCCTGGCATCTGTAGGAGTTGACGACCGGGGGCCCGCGCGATTTGCGCGCCCGTTTTCGTGAAGCGATTTGCGTTGGATGCGGACCCCGAAAAGGCGGTCCGTCGTGGGAGGAACGGCACATGTCGAACAACCGCTTGCTCCGTCACACCGTGCTCGGAATCGCGGTCGCAGCCTCCATCGCCACGACCGGCATGGCGGCCGAAGCCGTCCGCGTCCTGATCCTCAGCGGACAGAATGTCCACGATTGGAAAGCCACGACACCGTTCCTCGAAGGCGTATACGCGAATTCCGGGCGATTCAGGGTCGTCGGCACGGTCGAGGATGTGAGCCGGATCACCGCCGACACGTTCGCCAGGTGCGATGTCATCGTGAGTAACTGGACCTGTCATCCGGTCATGACCGGCGGCCCCTGGGCACCCGAAGGCAAGAAGGCGTTCGGCGATGCCATCCGGTCGGGCAAGGGTCTGGTGCAGTTTCATGCCGCGTGCACCGCCTGCAACGACTGGGAGGATTTCCAGGAGGTCTCGGGCCTGACGTGGAAATGGCAGTCGACAAGCCACACGGCGATTTACCCGTTCAGGGTCGTCGTCCGTGATTTCTCGCACCCGATCACTCAGGGCTTAAGCGACTTCTGGATTGTCGATGAACTCTACCAAAAGATGGCCAAGCTGAGCCGATCCGAGTTCCATCTGCTGTTGGAGGCGTTCGCCGATTCGGCCTACGGTGGCACGGAAGCGTGGGAACCGGTGCTGATTACCACTCAACTGGGAAAGGGCCGAGGCGTCAATTTCCTGCTTGGACACGACATCCGGGCGATGCGGAATCTTGCCTGGCAGACCCTCATGCTGCGATGCACGGAGTGGGCGGCGACTGGCGAAGTGACCATTCCGATTCCTCCGGAATGGCCGGCCAACGCCTCGCTCGCCGTCGCAACAGGCGTTGACATCGGCGCAACGCTGAAGGCCGCCTCGGAATACCGCTTCGGCTCATCGCGCAAGTCGGTGAACCTCCTCGAACAGGTGGTCATCGCGTCGTTGTCCCGGACCGACGCGGAGAGCCGGCGAAAACGCCGGGAGTTGGCGGCGCAATTGGCCGGCTTCCTGGCCGCCGACATCGCGGCCGAAGCCAAGAGTTTCTTCTGCAAGCAACTGGCGATGGTGGGAACGTCGGCGGAAGTGGACAGAATCGCACCGCTGCTCCTCGACGAGAAGACGAACATGATGGCCCGGTTCGCCCTTCAGCGCATCTCCGGACCGGCTGCCGCCCGGACCCTGCGCGAGGCTTTCGGCAAGACCACCGGGAGGTGCAGAATCGGCATCGCCAACACGCTGGGCGATATGGCGGATCGCGAAGCGGTGACAATGCTGGCTGAAGCCTTGAACGATCCGGACGAGGAATTGATTACCGCCTGTGCCTCGGCGCTCGGCAAGATCGCCGACGAACCGGCTGTCGAAGCGGTGAAATCCCTTCTCGACCGCACATCAGGCTCTTTTCATCAGGCGGTGGCTGAGGCCTACCTGGCCTGCGCGGACAGGTTACTGAAAAGGGGCGACCAAGAGGCAGCCGGTGAAATCTATCTTCGCATGTACGTTCCGGGTGAGCCGGCCCCGATTCGAATGGCGGCTTTGAGCGGCATCGTGGCTGCCGGAAACCAGAAAGCCCCTTCATTCGTGGTCGAAGCCTTGGTCGGGGGCGAGCCTCGGTTGGCCCGCGTCGCGGGACGACTGATCCGCGAGACAAAAGAGCTGGATGCGGACCGCCTGCTGGCCGACCTGCGCGAAACACTCAACAGCAATGACCCCCAGGCCCGCGGAATGGCGATTGAGACCCTCGCTGCCTGGCCGACGGCAAAACCACTCGATGATCTGTTCGCCCTGTCCGCCGGCAAACTGGATGAGCATCAGCGAGCCGTCGTATCCCGGGGAATCGTTCGCCTGATTGGCACACTCGGTGACCGCCCGCCCGAAGAGCGGATCAAGCGGGCTGCCGAGGCCCTGAAACTCCCCATTCCGCTTGAAGCCAGGAAAAGGCTGCTCGACGAAGCGGGCCGAACCCCTTCCCCGGCGGCGATGCAACTGGGACTGGATTCGATGAAGGACGTCGAGTTGGCCGACGATGCTTGCGCTGCGGTCACCCGTATTGGTGCCGCCCTGCCGGAATCAAACAGGAACGAGGTGATCGCAGCCATGCAAAAAGTCATCGCCGTCTGCAAAGTGCCGGAAATCGTCCGGCGAGCGGACGTGGTCTTGCGCAAGGCCGCCAAGCCGGTGAACTTGGCTCCGGGCGCCTCCGCCAGCAGCCCGGACGGACTGGAACCCGACGGCGGTTCCGGCAAGGATGAGGCGGCCATCGACGGGAATCCGGAAACCTACTGGGACGAGGTCGACCATCAGAAACTCTATCGCTTCAGGCTGACCTTCAATGAACCGACCGACGTCTCCGCGATCAACATCAGGGGCCATGCGTACCGTTCGCACAGCCCCAAAGACTTCGAGATCCTCTGTGACGACCAAGTTGTCAAAACCGTCCGCGACGCCGAGTACGATCAAAGCTCAAACGAGTATTGCGCTTCCTTTCCGAAGGCCCGATGCACGTCGCTCGAATTGAGGATCAGCGGCTACTACGGCGCATCCCCGGGAATTCGAGAACTGGAGGTGTACAATACAGAAACAGGAACGGGCGGGGCGCCCTATATCCCCCTGCCCACCGGCCCGCCGATCTGTTCGTGGAGCAAGAATGGCGATTCCGTGGCCCTGTTGAACCACGACCGCGTCGTGTGGCGGTTCGTCTACGGCCAGGATGCCCCCAAACCCTTCTTCCATCCCCTCGGCCTGATCGACGGCGTACCGTTGACGTGGGAAAGCCCGCCGGACCACCCCTGGCATCATGGGTTGTGGTTCGCCTGGAACAAACTCAACCAGGTCAATTACTGGGAAGAGGACGGCGTCACCCACCGCGCGGAAGGCTGGACCGACGTCGTGGCCGCTCAGGTGGAAACCGCCGACGACTTTTCCGCCCGGATCGTACTGGACATCCGCTATCACCCGCCCGGCAAGCCGACGGTCCTCAGCGAAAAACGCGCGATCCAGGTCAGCGCACCGGATGACCGCGGCAACTACTTCATCGACTGGGAGGGAATCTTCACCGCCGGCCCCGCCGATGTCCTGCTCCAGGGCGGAACCGCGGGCGGAGGATATGCCGGCCTGAGCATCCGCATCGCTCCGACAACCCATGATTGGCGCCTGATCGACAGCGAAGGGCGCGAGGACGTCCCCGGTGCAGACGCCTTGGCGAAGAACATGCACGGACAGCGGGCACGCTGGGCCGATTTCAGCATGGTGGACAACGCCAGCGGGCAGTCGGCGGGCCTGGCGTTCCTCGAGCATCCACAATCATTACGTCACCCGACGCAGTGGCATTGCGTGCTCGATGCCAGGATTCCGTTCGGCCTCTTCAGTCCCTCGCCGCTGTGGAGCGAACCGTATACACTCAAGGCGGGAGAGAGTTTCGTCGTGAGTTATCGCGTGCTGGTACATCGCGACCGGCTGAGTCGGGAAACCCTTGAAGCGGCATGGCGCGCTTTCGCCGGCCGGCACCCCTGAACGAGACGGGGACGGGCAGCGGGAGGATTATGGGCATGAGCAGCCAACTCCGCATCGGCATGCTGGGCTGCGGGTTCATGGGCAAGTGCCACACCCACGCATATCAATCCATCCCCTACATCTATGCCGATTCCGGAATCCACCCGCGACTCCTGAAGATATGCGGCCGTACCGTGGACAAAGTGCGCCGGGAGGCAGCCCGTTTCGGCTTTGAGGAGTACTGCACCGACTTCCGCGAACTGGTCAACGATCCGCGCGTCGACGTGTTCGACAACTGCGGTCCGGATCCGCTGCACGCGGAGCCGTGTATCGCCGCACTGGCCAACGGGAAACACGTGATATGCGAAAAGCCGTTGGCGGTCTCGCTCGACGAGGCCGGCCGCATGTGCGAAGCGGCCGGGAACGCCCGCGGCAAATCCATGTGTGTCTTCAACTACCGGTTCTTCCCCGCGGTTCGATTCGCCCGCGATCTGATCGCCGAAGGCCGCTTGGGCATCGTCCACCGCATGAGCGTCAGTTACCTCCAGATGGCGGGTCACGACCCGTCGTTAAGACCGGATGAGGTCTGGTACAGCGCCTGGCCGCACTCCGGCGTACTGCAGGGCATAGGGAGCCACGCGATCGACCAGTGCCGGTACCTGGTTGGCGAAATCGCCCGTGTCTCGGCGGTAGTCAAGGTTTTCCACCCCGACCGAGCCGTCCCCACCGCCGGCGGTGCGGGGGCCGAATCGGACGAAGGGACCGCCGCCGTGCTCGAGTTCAGCAACGGTGCGATCGGCGTCCTGGAGGCATGCGCGGTCGCAACCGGACGAAAAAACCGACTCTCGTGGGAGATTAATGGCTCACGAGGCTCGGTGGCGTGGGATCTGGAACGTCCCAAC
>JAPKGY010000216.1 GCA_026647385.1 Phycisphaerae bacterium
TTTGGGCTTCTCCGGAACCTTGCGCCCTTCCAGGGATTGCCGAGGCGCGACCTCCACGCCGGACGGGGTGGGCCGGCCGGTACCGGTCCCCGGCGCTTCCGGCTTGCCCGCCTGTTTCACACCCATCAGACGCTCGAGCAAATCGTCGGTCCCCTGCGAAACCGCTGAACGGGCCGCCTCCTCGATCAACGGCTTCAAATCCACCTGGGCGAGATCCATCCGCGGATTCAGGCGAGTACCCAAGATCGGAATCTCCACTCTCGCCTTCGCGAGACGCCGGGCATATTCGCCGGTCGAGCCGGCCACACCCAGTCGTTCCAGCAATGTCGGCCGGACCGGAACCGAGACCGCCAGATCCAGCGTGTCGTCGAAACCGACCGAGCCGTGAAACCGCAGATCGAAATCCCGGCCGAAGGTCAACGCAAAATTCTCGTAGAACAGCCGACCTTCCTTCAGATGAAAGTCCACGCCGCTGGCCTGAACGACGTGGTGCTCCCCACCGGTGAGCCCACCCAACTCGAACAAAGTCATCAGAATCCCGGACGGCTGCACCTTCAGATTCCGCAGATCGAGATGGCCCCGGCCCGAGCCCCCGCGCTTGATTCCCTCCCCGAGCGGGAGCTGAATGTCCTCCGTCGTCAGCGAGACCGTGCCTTCCGCGCTCGCCAGACTCCCGAAGATGGGATTCACCCGGCTGAGAAGCTCCCGGCCAAGTTCCGGCGTGATCCGGATGTTTTCCAGAACCTGCAGTTGGCGCCCCAGACTCAATACCGGCGTGGGCTGTCGAAAATCCACCTCTCCCCCAAGCCGCACTTGCCCTCCCGACGCCGGAATGACCGACACCGGCACGACCAGGCGTCCCTGCTTGAGCGACGGAGCGAGCAAAGCTTTGCCCATCCGCACCCCACACACATTCGCCGAAAACCACGCCACTTCCGTTGAGCCCGTCGCATCCCCCAGCACGTGACGGACCTGCGGCTGATGGGCGGGGCCGGTAACCGTAAACCGAGCCTGGCTCGTGCCCGCGACGGTCAGCTTCTCCGCCGTCGCGGGAGCCAACTCGTGAATCAGGGCGGTAATGGAGTCCCAGGACGCGCGATAGTCGCCCGACAAATCGAGCAGACACGTCCGCGCGTAGTCGGTGATCCTGCCGGCAACCCTCATTGCCAGCATCTGTGACTCGATCTGGAACTGGTCGACCGCGACCGTGTTGCTCTGCCGGTCGAGCGCCAGCCGGGTGACCAAGTCCACCTTGTCCTCGCGAATGCTCTTGTCACCAGCCCCCACCGCCAGTCCGTCGATGCGCGCATTTCCGGAGATCTTCGCGCCGGCCGCCGAGCCGGCGCTTGCAATGGAAAGGCCAAGGCGACCTGCGATGTCGGGAGGCGTGGCCCGGCCGGCTATGCGACCCCAGATGGCCATGCACTGCGCGAGATCCGCGTCGCCTTCCACTTTCCCGTCCGCCGACGCCTCAGGTCCGGACCGCAAACTCACGTTCGTCACTGCCAGATGCGCCGGCGGACCGCGGAAATCAACCGACTTGATGGCAAACTCGTTCTCGCCGGGCCCGATGGCCACTCGCTCCCATACGCAAGAAACGTCTCCCGAAAACAGCGGCTCATCACGAAGACGGGTGTTTTTCAGGACAACGCGGCCATCCGAAAAAATCGGCGCATCCTGCGATGGCCGACCCACCTGGGCATGAAGCGTAACCTCGCCGGCATAACCGGCGGCGCCCAAGAGCCCGAGGTCGGCAAGACGATCAGCCATGTAGGCGAGGTCCGCCCGCTCCAAGTTCATCTCGGCCTCGAACTTCCCGTCCCCGATCGCCGCCCAGCCGGAGCCTTTTCCCGTCATCCTCCCGTCGGCATCCCACGTCACGTCGCTCATCGTCACCCTCGTAACCCTGGAGCCGTCCAGCGTGAAATGGCCGTTCTTCTTCACAAGGACCTTCGCGACCTCCAGCCGCCGATCTCCATCGCGATAGCGAAGACCCTCCGCCGTCATCACCATCGCAAGGTCGATGCGGTCCGGACCGACGCGTTTCAGATCGAGGGTGCCTCCAGTCCCGCCCGCCAGCTCCACGCCGCCCAGATCGAAGACCTGATCGATCTGCTGCTTCAGCCTCGCAAGGTCGCTCTGAAAGTCCGCGTGCAGATCCGACGGACTCCCCTGAGCGGCCATACGACCGAAGCCGGCGGTGAAGGCAACGTGCTCCGCCCGGAGCCCCCTGCCCGGTTCGATCCGCAGATCCCAGTTCAGCGCCATGGGCTCCCATTCGTTCTGCTGGCCGTCGCGCCGGCTGGTGAGGTTCCTCAGTGCCGCCGCGCCCGTGGTCGATGGAATCTCCCCGCCGCGCACGACAACACGTTCAACGTCGAGTTCCCCTCCGGTCACCACGACATTCGGATGGACCCGCAGCAAAGCAGGGACCGCCTGGGCGAGTCGGGCCACGTCGATGCGCAGCTTTCCCTCGACAACCGCCTCAGGCCACTTCACCGCCTTGCCCGCCAGGGCGGCCGAGAGCAGGTTGTCCAGCGACACGTCCCCCACTTGCCCGGCCCAGGGATAACTCAGGTCCAGCAGACCGGCGCCGATCTGCCCATCGAGGGCCGCACGAACGTTCAGCGACTCGCGCGTCGCGCGAACCTCGCCGGTGACTTGCAGATCCACCGGCTGGATGCTGGAACGGTCGGCTGACCGCACCTGCAAGCCGGCCAGCGACATGGTCGATTCGACTTTGACCTCGCCGGCTGCGAAGGCCGCCTCGACCCGCACGCGCGCGGTCCCGTCCGTGCGGGCCTCGCCCATCGCGAACTCGCCCAAGCCGGCAAGCGAGAAATCGTCGGAGGTTTTTAGAACTGCGGTCCCCTTCGCCTCCAACGGCTGCAACCGACCGGCGCGCACGAGCTGTTCAACGTTGACCTCACCCGTGATCGTGCCCACCCGGGCCACCTCGACTACGAGCTTGCCCGCAATCTTACCGAGCGATTCGACGGAGATATCCCCATCGATTCGCGGGATCTCCAGCATACGCCCGTCCGGCCGAACGACTTGGATCGAACCGTCGCGAATCGCAAGCTGCCCGGTCAACGCCGGCAGCGGCCCCGATTCCTTCGGAGCCGCGGGCTTCCTCGCCGCCCCGATCGCCCGAAGCAGCGAAACCTCGCCCCGGTCATCCGTATACAGAACGACGTGCGGCTGATCGATGGTCAGTTCATCGAAACGGAAGGGCGACGTCACCCCTCTCCAGACGCCCGAAGCCAGCGTGGCGCCTTCAACCCGAGCGACCTCCCGGCCCTCAGGGTCGCTGAGGCGGAGTCCCTTGATCTTGCACGGGCCGGACCAGGAGACGGAGAGATCCTCCAGCGCCAGCGAGCCGGGCAGACGGCCGTCCGCAACTGACACGACGAGGCGCGTTCCAGGACCGGTCGAGATCAGGTAAGGAAGGCACAGAATCAATAGAACCAACAGCGTCAGCAGGAGGACCAGCTTCAGTCGCCAGCGCCGTCGTTTTCGGCCGGCTGGTTTATCCCTCCCCGTGCCATCCTCGGAACTCGCTGAACCGCCGGCGCAGTCCGGTCGGGCTTCTCGGGTCATAACCGCTTCTCCCATTGCCGGGCAAGTGCTCAGAACCCCTTCTTGGCCTTCATCACGACCTTGTCATTGGCGAACGTCACGGTGATCGACTTCTCCTCGGTCCCCCACTTCATCACCTTGCCCGAGGCGGCGACCTCGCCGATCGCAAGCCCGCCGCCCGTCTCCACCTCGCCCTTGCCGAGGATCTGTTCCACCTGATCCACCGTCATCCCGGTCTGGATCTTATCGTAGTTCTCCGGGGTGACCTTGCTGCACCCCGCGAAAACAACCGTCAGGGCGACAACGACAATCAGGAATAGATACCGAGGTCTGCTCATACGCCGTCTCCTTCCTGTCGATTTGGACCGGAGCGGAAAGAGGTTGCCGGACACAATCCGACAACCTCTTTCAGTATGACCGGTACTTGCTCTGAACACAACGCAATCAGTACACGTGCGTGCTCTCGGTTTCCTCCACCGGGCTGTCCAACATGTCGCTGGTCAACGTGGTCTTGAACCGGACGTCCGCCGCCTTCGTCCCCTTCACGACCACCCGGTAAACCGCCTTGGCTTTGGGTGCCAGCGACGGCAGCGGCTCGAACGTCACCGTCTTGCCCTCCGCCTTCGCCTTCGTCGGGCCTTCGGCGGAAACGAAATCCTCCTCGGCCGGCAGGGTGCATTCGATGCGGATGTTGTTGTCGTCAGCCGTCCCCTGGTTGGTGACCGTGATGATGTAGGTCTCATCGGCACCGACCTCGATCGGGTCAGCCACGTCGATGACCTCCAGCAGAACCGCCGGAACGCCTCTCACTTCCGTTCTGGCGGATGCCTTGGCTTCCGCGCAGTAGGCGGTGACAACGGCGTCATTGGTGATCGTCCCCGCCTTGTGGCCGACAAATGTCACATTCACGCTCCGCGACGCTCCCGGCTCGAGATCGCCGAGGCTCCAGGTCACTTTCCCGCCCGACTGCTGGCCGTCATTGCCGGCTTTGACGAATTCCCCGACGCCGCCCACGGTATCGACCAGAACGGCGCCACGCGCGACGACGTCACCGGTGTTGCTGGCGGTAAGCGTATACTCGGCGGGCCGGCCGAGGTATCGCATCTCCGGCCCGGTCTTGGTCAAGGTCAGCACCGGTTTGCGGACCGTCGTTTCCGCGCTGGCCTTGGCGGTCAGTCCGCCAGGCTCCGACGCCGTCGCCGCGTTGGTGAAGCTGCCCGTATTGGAAGCCTTGGCCTGGAAGGAGAATTCCCGGGAATCGCCCGGACGCAGCATCCCCGCGTCAAACGTCACACTCTCCTTGCCGTCGCTCGTCTGCCATCCCTGCGGCAAGCTGTCGCTCACCTTAACATCCTGCATCGGGCCCGTGCCCGTGTTCGACACCACCAGCTTGATGGGTATCGGGTCGCAAATAATCACCTCGGCCGGTGCCGTCTTCGTCAACTTGAGCGCCGGCTCGACGATCCTCGTCGAGGAACAGATCTGGGTCTGGAAGGCCACCGTCGTGCAGCACGGGATTTCCCCCACGCGCGTCGGCACTCCGTTGATCTTGATGACCTGCGTCGCCCGGGGCCCCAATTCCGCCATGGCCCATTTGGCGGTCCCACCGTCCGTGCTCGCCGGCGTCGGATCGATGGAATTCACCGTAAAATCACTCGGCAGCTTCTCGGTGACCGCCAGATCCTTGAGGGTCGCGTCCGTCAGGTTGCGGATGTGTACCTCGTACGTGAACCCCGCGTTCACGCGCATCTCAGCCGGACCCATGTGCTGAATAAGGAGAATACTCGTGCTCTGATTGCCGGTGGGATAGGCCTGCTCGCCCCGGATCATTCCGCTTGAGGCCGCCTCCTGCCCCAGCGTCCAGGGCACAAACAAAGCCAGCAGTCCAATCAGAACGAACACCGTTTCCAGTCTTCTGTGAGATGAGGTCATCATATGGGTCTCCTTATTCAAGATCCTCTTCGTCATCGGGTCCAGTTCCTGCAACGATTCGGAAACGAGCCGCCTTCCTGCAACGGGTGCTGTTTGGGGTAAGCCGGTTTCCCCCGGCCCTTGTGGTGCACGCACCTCACCGCAACCGAGTCGCCGCGGCGACCCGCGCGGCTGCTCGGATGGAGCAACCCGCACTATTCGTTCCGCACGATCTCATTCAGGAACGACCCGACGGGCAGGCAAATACCCGCGCGGTCACTACCTGGCGACGGACACGCCCGGGGCGCGAGCCGTGCGCGGTGCCGAACACGTCCGGAACGCCCATTCGGCCTACATGCCGCATGCCATAGCGCGCGGCGCGAGCCTCCCGTGTCGGGTGCGGCCGACTCCGCCTCCCGTTCGCACGCAAGCGCAAGTGAGAGGGCGTATGAGAAGCCGGGTTTTGTGGTGCGGCCATCCGTCCGCAGGTGGGTCACCGTGGCGACTTGGGTGCACTGTGCAAGCTGGAAGTCCACCCCGGCGAGAC
>JAPKGY010000217.1 GCA_026647385.1 Phycisphaerae bacterium
ACTTGGTACTGCTGACGGGTACCCGGTAGGCGTGTTCGCCGAGGACCTGCTTGATCGCCCGGGTCTCGGCGACGTCGCCGAGGTCGGTGCTGGTACCGTGGGCGTTGATGTAGTCGAGTTCGTCGGCGTTCATGGCGGCGTCGGCCAGGCAGTATCGCATGGCGGCGGAGGCCCCGGCGCCGGTTTCGTCGGGTTGGGCGATGTGCCCGCCGTCGCTGCTCATGCCGTAGCCGAGCAGTTCGGCGTAGATCCGGGCACCGCGTTTGCGGGCGTGTTCGAGTTCCTCGAAAACCAGGACGCCCGCGCCCTCGCTGATGATGAAGCCGTCGCGGTCCTTGTCGAAAGGCCGGCTGGCACGGGTGGGGTCGTCGTTCCGGGTGCTGAGCGCGTGCATGGCCGAGAAGGCGGCGACGCTGATCTCGACGACGGCGGCCTCGCTCCCGCCGGTGATCATGGCGTCGGTTTCACCTCGCTGGATGGAGCGGAGGGCGTCGCCCATGGCGTTGGTGGCGGAAGCGCAGGCGGTGGCGACGGCGGTGCTCGGTCCGCGCGTCGCGAAGTGGATCGAGATGTTGCCCGAGGCCGCGTTCAGCATGAGCTTGGGGATCGTAAAGGCGGAGATTTTGGACGGCCCCTTCTCCCGGAGGCGAATGTGCTGGGTCTGGAGTTCGAGGATCCCGCCGATGCCGGAGCCGACGATGACGCCGATGCGGTAGGGGTCCTCGGCGGCGATGTTGAGCCCGCTGTCGTTGATGGCCTGAATGGCGGAGGCGAGGGCGAACTGGGCGAAGCGGTCCATGCGTTTGGCGACCCGGCCGTCCTCGATATAGTCGGCGATGTTGAAAGTGGTGCACTCGCCCGCGATCCGCGAGGGATACTGGGTGGCGTCGAACAGGGAAAGCGGCCCGATGCCGGACCGGCCCTGGATCAGGCCGTCCCAGAATTCGGCGACGGAGTTTCCGAGGGGGGTGACGACTCCCATGCCCGTGATGACGACGCGACGTTTTTCCATGCGGCCTGAATCCCCCAAACCGAGACCAGCAAAAGGCCCGGGGCGGAAAGCAACCTGAGCACCTCGCCCCGGGCGTTCGATCCGCGCCCGACGGTCGGCGAATGGCGCCAACCGGAGTATAGCCGGGAGGATTTCATCGCGGTGGATTCCACCGGGCCCCGGACCGCGGGAGCGAGCCGGGGGCGCGATCTTCCCGACGGACCGATCAGACTTCCTTCTTGCTCTGGTTATTGGCGATGTAATCGATCGCCTGTCCGACGGTCTTGATTTTCTCCGCTTCCTCGTCGGGAATGCTCATGTCGAAGTTATCCTCGAACTCCATGACGAGTTCGACGATATCGAGCGAGTCGGCGTTCAGATCGTTGATGAACGACGTTTCCCGCGTGATCTCGGCCTTATTGATAGCCATCTGCTCGCTGACGATCGAAAACACCTTGTCTTCAATTTCCTGAACCGTCACCATCTATCCTCCTTCAACTGACAGTGGTTGACTTTACGGTATTCCGCCGGCTCGGCCCCGTCCCTGGGGAGGGCCCGGCATTGCGGACACTACATATACCCGGAAAACGAAAATCCGCCAGTCCCGGCCCCGGAAACACCCCGGAGGCGGGTCGGGCGTATCTACATATTCAAGCCCCCGTCGACGGGCAGGACCTGCCCGGTGATGTACCCGGCGGGCGGGGACGCCAGGAAGGCCACGGCGGCGGCGACGTCCTCGGGCTGCCCGAATTTCTGCAGGGGGACGATCAGTTTCACGCCTTCCTTGATCTTGTCGGGCAGCACCTTGGTCATGTCGGTATCGATAAAGCCCGGGGCGACCGCATTGGCGGTGATTCCCCGCTTGCCGAGTTCCTTGGCGGTGGTCTTGGTGAGGCCGATGACCCCTGCCTTGCTCGCGGAGTAGTTAGCCTGGCCGGCGTTGCCCATCATGCCCGAGACACTGGCCATGTTCACGATCCGCCCGTAGCGGGCCCGGACCATGTACCGGCTGACTGCCCGGGTCAGGAGAAAGACCGATCGCAGGTTGACGTTGATGACCGAGTCGAACTGCTCGTCTTCCATGTTCATGAGCAGGCCGTCGCGGGTGATTCCGGCGTTATTGACCAGGATGTCGATCTTGCCTTGCTCGGACGCGACCTCGTCGACGAATTTCTGCACGGCTTCCCCGTCGGTCACGTTGAGGATCCGGGTGACAACCTTGCCGGGCAGGCTCTTGGATTTGACCTCGTCGGCGAGGGTCTTGAGTGCGTCGGCCAGGAGATCGACGGCCACGACCGTGGCGCCTTGCTCGATCAAGGTGAGCGTGATGGCCTTTCCGATCCCCCGGGCTGCCCCGGTGACAATTGCTACCTGGTTGCTGAACACCATATTCCTGGTTTCCTTCCGTTCAATGATCCTCGCGGATACTTCAGGTGGCGGCTGCCTTCAGGGCCGCCAAGCTGTCGCTCGTACTGACGTTCACGACCGGAGTCCGTCTGCTGATCTTCTTGAGTAGGCCGGTCAGAATCCGGCCGGGGCCGATCTCGATAAACTGCTCGACCCCGTCGGCGAGCAATTTCTCGACCGACGCCTGCCAGAGGACCGGGCTGGTCAACTGGGCGGTGAGCTTGGCCCGAATGGTATCCGGGGCCCCATGGGGTTGGCAATCGACGTTGGCGATGACGGCCAGTTTCGGGGGCTGGATCGCCGTGTCGGCGAGAACCTTGGCGAGGGCGTCAGCCGCGGGCTGCATGATGGGGGAATGAAACGCTCCGGCCACCTTCAGCGGGATCGCTCGCCCGCCGGCCCGTTCGATCAGCGGTACGACCGCGGCACAGGCGTCCCGAACTCCAGACAGGACGATCTGGCCGGGGCAGTTAAAGTTGGCCGGCCCGATGAGGCCGACTTTGGAGCCCTCCCGGCAGATCGCGTCGATCTGGGCCGGCTCCAGTCCGACGGCGCTGACCATGCCGCTGGGGACGGCGGTGGCAGCCGCCTGCATGAGTTCACCGCGACGCTGGACCAGTCGGAGGGCATCCTCGAAGGTCAGGCTGCCGGCTGCGTGCAGGGCGGTGTACTCGCCGAGGCTCAGGCCGGCCATCGCGACGGGTGCGTCGGGCAGCTCCTTGCCCTCGCCGATCGCCCGCCAGATGGCGACGCTGGTGGTGAAGATGGCCGGCTGCTGAATGTCCGTCTGTTCGAGTCGTTCCGCGGGGCCTTCGAAGCACAGGGCGCGCAGGTCGTACCCGAGGACTTCGTTGGCCCGGGCAAAAACGGCGGCGGCGGCCGGGCAGGTGTCGGCAATATCCTTACCCATGCCCGGAGATTGGGCGCCTTGGCCGGTGAACAGGATGGCGGTCTGAGGCATCGTGTTTCAAGTCCTCGGTACGCTTGGCGAATTCGCGGTTCGTCTGGAAATCGCCGTCTGTTTGGGAATCGCCGTCCCTTTGGGAATCGCTCCCCTTCGGGTCGCGGCTAAACGGGTCGGGTTCACGAGTTCATTTTTCGTTTTCGGGTCCAATCCTGGTTTCCGAGTTCATTCTTGGTTCACGAGTTCATTCTTCGTTTCCGCGTCCAATCCTGGTTTCCGAGTTCATTCTTGGTTCACGAGTTCATTTTTCGTTTTCGGGTCCAATCCTGCTTCACGAGTACATTCTTGGTCCACGAGTACATTCTTGGTCCACGAGTACATTCTTGGTTCACGAGTACATTCTTGATTCACGAGTTCGTTTTATAGTCTCACCAGGATCGAGCCCCAGGTCAGGCCGCCGCCGAAGCCGGCCATCAACACCCAGTCGCCTTTCTTGACTCGTTGGCCGTTGATCGCTTCCTCGAGGGCGAGGGGGATCGAGGCGGCGGAGGTATTGCCGTACTTGTTGATGTTCATGGCGACGCGACTCATGGGGACGCCGAGTTTCTCCGCCGCGGACTCGATGATCCTCGCGTTCGACTGATGCGGGATGATCAGGGCGAGATCGTCGACGGTCAGCCCGGCACGGTCGACGGCGCCCTGGATGACCTCCTGCATCTTGGTGACCGCGAACTTGTAGACTTCGCGGCCTCGCATTTTGAGGAAGTGCCTGCCGGCTTCGACGGACTCCTTGGTGGGGCGTTCGGCGGAGCCGCCGGCGGGCACGAAGATCAACTCGGCGCCGCTGCCGTCCGCGGCGAGGAACTGGTCATAGATGCCGCTGACGGAATCGTCGGCGGGGCCGAGGATGGCCGCCCCCGCGCCGTCGCCCAGGATCACGCAGATGCCGCGATCCTGAAAGTCGGTGATGCTGGACATCGCCTCGGAGCCGATGACCAGGGCGTACTTGTAGCGGGTGGTGGTCATCATGCTGGCCGCGGCCGAGAAGGCGTAGATGAATCCGCTGCAGGCGGCGGCCACGTCGAAGGCGGGGATGTGGCGGCATCCCAGGGCGTGCTGAACGAAGCACGCGGTGGCCGGCACCGGATGCGCCGGCGTACAGGTGGCGACCACGAGGAGATCGACGTCGGCCGAGGTCAGCTGAGCCTGCTGAAGGGCTTTTCGAGCGGCCTCGATCGCCAGGGTCTTGGTATTCTCGCCGTTGGCGCAGATCCTGCGCTCGCGAATCCCCGTCCGGGTGTGTATCCACTCGTCCGACGTATCGAGGTACTTCGCGAAATCGTCGTTGGTCATGACCTTGCCGGGCAGGGCACAACCAACCCCTTTGATGGCGACCGGTATCCTGTTGTTCATGGATCGTTTCTTTATTGCTGCTCGGGAGTTGGCGTCGGTTCCTTGCTCAGCTCCGCGGCAATGATCGAGTTCAAGTCATTGGTCAGATAATCGACCGCGACCCGGATCGCGTTCCGGATCGCCACGTGATTGCTGCTCCCGTGACAAATGATGCAAGCGCCGTCGATGCCGAGCAGCGGCGCGCCCCCGTACTCGGCATAGTCATGGTTGGCCCAGACCCGCTTGATGACGGGCTCGAAGCTGCGGGCGAGTTCGGGAGAGGCCAGGGCGATCTCCTTCGAGATCGTCTTGAACAGCCCTTCGGCGAGGCCCTCGATGAGCTTGAGGGCGATGTTGCCGACGAACCCGTCACGCACCAGGATCGGGTACTGCCGCTCCGGCTCCCAGCGCTGGATGTACCACCAGCCGCCACGAAGGACGGGCGCGCTCGCGTCCTCCTGCGCGACGCGCGCGGTCATCTCGGCGCGGAGCGTGCGCTCGAGCGGCTGCACCGGCGCGAGCGCCGCCTGCGCGTAGCGGTTCTCGGCCTCGAGGTACGCGAGCACCTCGGGGTCCTTGCGCGTGTCGTCGCGCAGCCAGTAGTACGGATCGATGCGCGCGCCGTGCGGTGACGTCACCTCGTGCGGCTTCTGCGCGGCGATGGGCTCGGGGACGGAGACGGCGGGGGCGCGAGGGCTCGGACACGCCGCGAGGGCGGCGACGGAGACGGAGGCAGCGAGGACGGCGGGGAGGCCGCGGCGGCCGGGGCGTGATGACATCGCCGGAGCGTATACCCCGTAATCGCGCTCAGTTGCCGGCGTAGAAGAGCTCGACGCAGGACCGCGACTCGGGCGTCTGGATCTGACCCGAGAGCGCGACGCCGCAGAGCAAGTTCGTGCCGGGGCGGAGCACGACGCCGGTGACCTCGACGCTGCCGTTCGAGCCCGGCGTCGCCGTCTGGGCCAGCGCCTGATCGTTGAGGCGAAGATCGAACGCGCGGCCCGGCTGGCCGTGGAACGTGAACGTCGCCGGCGAGGTCGTGGTGAGCGACGGCGTGGCGAGCGCCCACGACGGTCCGCGGAACGCGGTCGGGTTGTTCGCCATCGAGGCGATATCGCCCATCGGCGTGTCGACGCGGATGCGTCCGGCCGAGCCCGGTCCGCCCGGGTTGGTCGAGCCCGTCGACGCGAGGCCGCCCGGCGCCGAGAGCCAGCGCGTCGTGGACATGATCATCCCGCCCGCGCGGACGAGGATCGCGCCGCCCGAGCCGCCGCCGCCGCCGCCACTGCCGCCGTTCGTCGTGCC
>JAPKGY010000218.1 GCA_026647385.1 Phycisphaerae bacterium
CTTGCCTACGGGTACTATACCCGATTTCTCGGAGGCTCCTTTTCTACATCATTTGAATGCTCCCAACGATATGCGCGCGCTACCGATACTCGGACGGAGGTCGTCGGGCTTGGCCGCTTCGAGTCGCGTGTGGCCGCAGCCGAAGATGCCGGCATAACTGACGTCCTGGGGCATCTCGACGGGGACGGTGACGAGTCGCGGCTGTCCGCCGAGTGTGACCCGGGCCTTTTCGACCGCGACGAAGCTGGTGAACTGGGTCATGATGTGGTACTGCTCGCCGAGTTCGACGATCTGCTGTTTGAGATCGGCGGGGAAGCGGCCTATCTGCATCGCCGCCAGGTCCTTGTTCATGATCTCCTCGACGCGGGCACGGGCCCAAAGGGTCGCGATGGTGTCGTGTGCGGGCTGGGACGCAGGCAGTTCGAGGTCGATCGTCCGCTCGTAGGGGCCCGATCCCGATCGGCCTCGGATCGTGACCGTACCCTTGCCGGGCTTCGTGTATCGCCCATGAATGATGAGCGGTTTGCAGTCGAACAGGTCGGGGATCGTGCCTGGGATGAGGTCGGTGACTGCGAGGTCGCCGAAGGAAACCTGGATATCGGTCAGCACGGGGGTCTGAATGCGCTTCACGAAGCGTTCGACTTTCTCGTTGGCGCCTTCGTTGAGCAGGACGTATTCGACCTCGCCCCGGCCGGCCTGGGCCATCGAGTCGAGCAGGTAGCGGTTGACGCTGTTGCCGATGCCGAAGCTGAAGACCCGGGTAGTCCGCGCGTTCTTTTTGACCGCGTCGATGATGGCCATGTCGTTGCCGACGTAGCCGTCGGTCATAAAGCAGACGATCCGCATGGCCGGACGATCGGTTTCGGTTGGTGTCTGGACGAGTGCGGCGTCGATCGCCTTCATCATCTCGGTGCCGCCGCCGCCGCGCTGGTCGGCGAGAAACGCCTGGGCCGCGTCGCGATTGTTCCGCGTGAACGGGCGGGGCTTGTCCCAGAGGATTCGGGTATCGCCGGAGAACGTAATCAGGTTGAACGCGTCTTGCGGGCGAAGTGAATCGATCGCCAGGCGCATGACCTCCTTGGCTTTTTCGATGGGGAAGCCGCTCATCGAGCCCGAGGTATCGAGCACGAAGATGAGTTCTCGAGGCACCGCCTGGGCTTCGGCCACTCGGTCGGGTGGTTGCAGGATGAGGGTGAAGAAGTTGCCGTTGGCGCCGGTGTGGGTGAAGGTTGCCTCCTGGATCGCGTCGGAGGTTTGCCGCCACTCGAGGACGAAGTCGCGGTTGGGGATTTCGTTGGATTTCTTGAGTTCGAGCGCGAGTCGGACGGGCAGGCCGTCGTCGCGTTTAGCCTGGGGTTTCGGGGTGATCTCGTGCTGAATCGACTTGAACTCGCGGATGCCCGGGCCGCCGGTATCGAGAGTCACGCGGACGGCAATGTCATGGCCGGCGCGCCGGCCGGGGCGAACGGGCATGGGCGTGATGCGCGAAGCGTCGGGCACCGCGTCGGTGTCGGGCGAGAAGCCCTGACCGGGGGCTTTGACGGCTGTCCGTGTGAAGCAGAACCATCGGGCGTTGATTTGCGCCGTCCCGTCGGTGTGCAGCGTTCCGAACTCGCGGGCGCCGTCGGGATAGCGAACCTCGAAGCGGTACCAGAGGTTCGGTCCGTCGGCTGTGGTGGAGGGAGTATTCTTTTTCCAGAAGTTCGCGTCAGGCTGAGCGATGGGGATGGCTTGACGCACCAGACTTTCGAGCCGGCGGTCATCGAGTTGGCCGAGCTGAGTCAAATCTCCGGCATCGCGGACGACGAACGTGGCAGGTGCCAGCAGGACGATGCCATTGCGGCGTTGCATGCCGGCGGGCAACTCGGACTCGGCTGATCGCCCGGTGGCGCCGCCCGGGACATACCGCGGCCCGACGACCATCGGGAACGCGAACGAGAACAGGCCGTCCTTGGGTTCGAGCAGCTCGACGTAACTGATCTCGATGAACACCTCGGCGTTCGGTTCGATGTTGGCGACCGACTGCGTGAAGATGTTGGGCCGCTCCTGTTCGAGGAGGCTGGCGACGTAACCCTGCTCGCGGGCGGCCTCATACATCGCCCGGGCCCGGGCTCGTTCGTGGACTTCGCCGATGATGACGCGATCGCCGACGGTCATGGCCATACGATCGACGGCGGCGCGGTGGCTGAGCGGGAAAGTGTAGACCGCCTCGATCTTGTCGGGATAGGGGTTGCGGTACTGCTGCCGGACGGTGACGCGGGTGACGAAGCCGCTGATGTCGACGCTCACATCGGTGTGCTGGAGGGGGCAGGGCCCCATGACGCTGCCGTCCGAATCGAGGGCGTCGAGTCGTCCGCCGTCGGGCGCCATGACAACGTCGCGTGCGTAGGTCGGCTTGACCGCCCCCGGCCAGAACAGGGGGGCCAGGGCGGCGAAGAGTACGAGAGAGGCAGCCACGGCGCTGTAGCGGTTCATGATCAATCTCCTGATCCGATGGCGGGGTCGTTCCGCGGCCGGAGTGCACCCCCCCCTGTCGGCGACGTTGGGGCGGGCGTGCGGGGTCGTCCGCGGTCCCGCGGTCGACGCGGGCTTGTGCTCGGCGAGTCGGTCGATGAGCTGGTTGCGGAGCGAGGCCGCGCGGTCGGCGTGTTGCCGGTGCCAGGAGCGGAGCAGGACGTCGAGGTCATCCGCGGGCGGCGGGCCGACGTCGTCGTGTTCGGGACGCTCGGGATAATCGCGCGAGGTCATGGTTTCACCTCCTGCAGGAAGGCAGCCAGTCGCCGGCGGGCGTGGTCGAGCAGCCGGTAGTATCCCGTTCGGGAAAGCCGCAGGGCCTCGGCCGCGGCGGCGGGCGGGTTCGGATCCAGGTAATACAGGTGGATCGCCAATCGCTCGCGGTCATCGAGCCGGTCCAGGGCAGCGTCGAGGCGGTCGAGCATCTCGGCCCGCTCAGCCGGGACCGACGGGGCCTGAGAGACGGTCGATGAGGCCGGGCAATCCATGGCGATGCGCTCCTGATGACGAGAACGGCGCTGATCGGATCGCCGCCGCTCGGCACAGACGTGCCGGGCGATGGCGTAAAGCCATGGCCGAAGATCCGAGATCTGCCGGACCTGTTCGAGTCGCCGGAACGCCCGGATGAAGGCCTCCTGGCAGGCGTCCTCAGCTTCGGCCTGTGAGGCCTGCCTGCGGCACAGTGCGAGCACAACCGGGGCATGTCGGGCGTAAAGCCGCCCGAACGCCTCGGCATCGCCCGTCCGGGCCGCCGACAGGTCGCTGGCGTCATCCGTCATCATTGAACTCATGGCCGACCGAGCCTCGGTGTCCCACGATTTTCCGGAAGGGTGTTGAGTATCCATTCCCTTGGACAGCGCGGGCGGCCGGAGGTTCCGGGTCCCGATCGGAGATCGTCGGAATCCTTCGCTTCCGAGCCGACCCCGCCTGGTTCATCGCCCCGGCGGGGCGGTGCGTTTCCACCAGCACAGGACCAGCAGAGCCCAAAGGATTTCCGTGTGCTCGCCGCGGCGCTGGGTATGGCGGTCCAGCAACTCCGAGGCGGTGGCGGGTTCGAGGCCCAGGTCGGTCAAGGCCGCCGGCGTGACCACGTCGAGGAACATCGGGCGCAGCTCGTTGCGCAGGAACTCGCCGACGGGGACTTCGAAGCCCATTTTGCCGCGATGGAGGATCGGCTCCGGCAGTACGTCGCGGAAGGCATCGCGGAGGATGCGTTTGGTGGTGGTGCCCGTCAGCTTGTGGTCGATCGGCAGGCAGGTCGCCAGGTCGACGACGTCCGTGGACAGCAGTGGGACGCGAACTTCCAGGGAATGGGCCATGCTGGCGATGTCAACCTTGTGGAGCATATCGGCCGGAAGGCTGACGGCCAGGTCGGTTCGCTGTCCGCCCGGAGGCGACGCGAGCACCTTCTTCAACTCCTCGCTCGTCACCGTCCGGATCGCCGGGCCCGCGCCGCTCACGTCGATGTTCCCCGCCCCCTCGAACATCTCCGGCGGGAGCGGCGGAACAACCAGTTTCTGGCCCTCCACGATCCAGTCCTTGTTCTTGATCGTGCCCTTGTTGGACGCGACCAGAAACGCCACGACCTTGGTCGAGGAGACGCCGTAGCTGTCCTTGGCGATCTTGCGGAGGCTGTCGCCCTTCTGGACCACATACTCCTTCGGCGCCTCCTGGCGGTCGGGCGGCGAGGTCTTCACGGCCGTCGTCACCGTCGTGACGCTCGCCGCGGGATCGATCGCCGGCGTCACCGGTCGGGCCCCCGGCTGCGGCGCCTCCACCTTCACCGGCGCCGAGGGTGCAGCCTCAACGATCGCCACCGCCTCGGGCCTCGCGGGCGCCACCCGCCCTTGCGGAAGATTCGCGGGCAGCGGCGAGACCGCCACGCCCGTGACGCCGGCCGCCGGATCCTGCTTCGCGCGAAGCAGGCTCTCCCACGGCGTCATCTGCTTGCCATCCGCCACGGCCAGCGGCGGGGTCACCCGGTTGTCGAGCCCTTTCGGCTCGGGCAGCGGCAGCGTTACCAACTGGTCCGCCCCCGTCCCGACTTCGCGAGGCCGGCGCGGCAGAGCCGTCGGCTCCGACAGCCCGATCCGATTCGACGGACGCGTTGCCGGCGCCGCCGTCGATTCGACCGTACTCCGAGCCGTCGGCCGAACCGTGCCGGTCGGAACATAACCCGGATTCGTCGGTGTCGATCCCCCGGACGTGTTCTGCGTCACCGGGCTTCGCGTCCCCACCACCAGCCGATCGCCCGCCGTGCCCGACGTACCCGTGTGCGAAAGCAGCACGGCGAACACCACGATGAACCCCAGACCGATCAGCAGCCCGATCTTCGTCTCGCGCGTCATCGAAACCTCCGTGTCGTTCTGTCCACAGATTCCGTTCTGCTTGTGAATACCTCCTGAAACCCGTACGCCACCGCCTGCCGGCCGGTGATCCCTCGAGGTGACAGGACGCATTCCAGTCGCCGAATCAGCCGATCACGCCGCCGTTCGGCGCACCACCTTCAGGCACCGGGCGACCGCACGCCCGTCCGAACCGCCACACGAAGCTTGGCACTGCGCGACCGCGGGTTGCGCTGGATCTCCTCGCTCGAGGCGTGGACCGGCTTCTTCGTGCTTATTTCATACACGCCTTCGCCGCGCCGATCAAGCAGATCCTGCTTGACGAGACGATCCTCCCCGCTATGAAAGCTGATCACCGCCAGCCTCCCGCCGGCCCGAAGCCGACGCGGCGCCGCCGCCAACAACGACCGCAGGTTCTCCAGCTCCCGGTTCACCGCCATCCGCAACGCCAGAAACGTTCGAGTGGCCGGATGTATCTTGTATCGGTGCGACTCGCCCGATTGCCCCAACGCGGAACACACGATTCTGACAAGATCCGACGTCCGAGTGATCCGACCCTCGTGCCGGGCTTGGCAGATCCGCTTGGCAATCCGCCGGCTGAACCGCTCCTGACTGTTCACCCAAAGCAGGTCGGCCAGCTCCGCCTCGCTCAGCCGGTTCACCAAGTCCGCAGCCGTCGTCTTCTGTGCGGTGTCCAGCCGCATGTCCAGCGGTCCGTCCTGGGTGAACGTCAGACCCCGGGACGCGTCCAGCATCTGGTCCGTGCTCAGTCCCAGGTCCGCCAGGATCGCGTCCACCTCCTCGACCCCCGCCGCCTCCAATACCTCGTCCAAGGCCGCGAAATTCGCCCGGTAACACTGATAAGGGGCTCCGCCGACCGCCCGTGCCCCCTCCAAGGCGTCCCGAGCCCGTGCCAGGTTGCCCTCGTCCACGTCCAGGCAGATCAACCGCCCCGTCGGCCCCACCGCCGCCGACAAAAGCCGCGCGTGCCCACCATGCCCGACCGTCGCGTCCACCACGACCTCGCCGGGGCGCGGCCCGACCAGGGACATCACCTCCCCGGAAAGCACCGCCTCATGCTCGATCCCCGCTCGACCCAATGAGGGGCTGGAGATCACGGCTTCGTGCTCGAACCCGT
>JAPKGY010000219.1 GCA_026647385.1 Phycisphaerae bacterium
GGCGGCGTCGCGTGACCTCGACGAGAAGGGCCTGCGGCGGTGGGCGCGGGAACGAATCGGCGGCTTAGCGGATGCGATGGCCGGTCTGGCTTGTTCCGCGGCCAGCGCTCGCCTGGTCAATTACGTGATCCACGTCAGCGTGGACGGCTTGCGCCCGGACGCCATTACCCGCCTCGGCCCGACGAGTCTTCCGAACTTTTACCGCTTTCGGACGGAGGGCGCGTTCACCGACAACGCCCGGACGGATTATGATTATACCGTTACCCTGCCCAATCATTGCACGCAACTGACCGGACGAGGCGTTCTGGGGGCCACGGGGCATAATTGGACGGGGAACAGCGATCCGGAGCCCGGCGCAACCCTGGCGTCCAATAAGGGTTCCTACGTCGCGGGTGTGTGCGACGTGGTTCACGACAACGGACTGCGGACCGGCATTTACGCCAACAAGTCCAAGTTTTCCCTCTTCGACACGAGTTGGAACGCCGGCAACGGTGCCCTCGACGGTACGCCGCCGGACAACGGGCGCGACAAGGTCGATGTTTACTACATGACCGCGGGTTCGGAGCCGACGGTGAACCGGCTGGTGACGGACATGCAGGCGCAGCCCTT
The DNA here is from genome assembly GCA_026647385.1 of Phycisphaerae bacterium. Classification (GTDB taxonomy): domain Bacteria; phylum Planctomycetota; class Phycisphaerae; order UBA1845; family PWPN01; genus JAPKGY01. Next base: position 610 of record JAPKGY010000219.1, read on the forward strand.
TGCCTACGCTTTCATTCACCTGGCCGACCTGGACCGCGTCGGGGGCTGGGACCCCACGCCCGGCTCAGAGTACAGCAACGCGGTCATCGAAATCGACAACCGGCTGGGTGTGATCTTCGACATGATCGACACGACGCCGCAATTCGCCGGTCGGACGGCGGTCATTCTGACCGCCGACCACGGCGGCACGCCGGCGGGTCATAATAGCGCCGGTGTGGTGGAGAACTACACGATTCCGTTTTACGTGTGGGGGCCGGGCGTGACGCCGGGGGCGAATCTTTACACCATGAATCCCGGGCGCCGGCTGGATCCGGGGACCAGCCGGCCGACCTATTCCGCCAGCCCGCAGCCCATTCGCAACGGCGAGGCAGCCAATGTCGCATTGGAACTGCTGGGCCTGCCGGCGGTCCCGGGGTCAACAATCAATCCAACCCAGAATCTGGCGTGGAGCACTTCGACTGATCCGGTTCCGGCCGCACCGGTTGCAACTGCGGCCACGGGTGCGATTAACTGCGGCTTTGCCGCGCACTGGAACAGTGTGAGCGGGGCGACGGGTTACCTGCTGGATGTGGCCAAGGACAGCGGATTCACCCAGTATGCATCCGGATACCAGGACGTCGTCGTGGGCAATGTGTTGTCATTCAACGTGACCGGCCTCAACGCCAGCACGACCTATTACTACCGGGTGTGGGCGTACAACGACAACGGCACGAGCGGCAGTTCCAATACGATCAGCGTGGCCACCACGGCTAGTGTGAGTCCGCCGTCCGCGCCGGTTGCCGCCGCCGCCAGCGCGGTGATCGGAACCGGTTTCACCGCCAATTGGGGCACCGGCTGCGGCGCGACCGGCTATCGGCTGGATGTGTCCACGAGCAGCACGTTCAGCAGTTACCTTGCCGGGTATCAGAACCTCGACGTGGGGAACGTCACCAGCCGGGTGGTGAGTGAATTGAACGGCAGCACGACCTACTACTACCGCGTGCGGGCTTACAACGGATTCGGATCGAGTGGAAACTCCAACACCATCGGTGTGACGACCGCCGACATCAACTTCTGTATTCCCGGTTTACTGCTGGGTCACGGCGACATGGAGGATTCGAGCACGGTGGAATACTCCGTTTGTCCGGACTGGGCACCGTACAGCGCCGGCTCCGGTGCGGCCTCATGGGCCAAGGAGCAGACCATCGTTCACGGCGGATCGGCTTCGCAGCGGGCCAAGAACATCAATGGCCAGGCCGGCAGCCTGATCGGCGTCTACCAGACCATCGATGCGAACGTTGGAGACGCCTTCACTTTTGAGGGCTGGGTCTATCCGGAGACGAACCCGGCTTACGCCCAGGCGGCGATGGCGGCCCGGTGGGACGGGTCGACCGCCATTCCCGACGGGACGGCCAGTTGGAAGATATCGGGCGGCGCCCGGCTCACCTGGACGAAGATCCAGGGGTTCTCGGGCAATGCCACCTCCGATCGTGTGACCCTCTTCCTCGACAGTCGGTACAAATCAGGCAGCGTCTCCATCACCGCGTACTGGGACGACATCGTGAGCTATCGTGCCTATGTGCCGCCTCCGCCGACCGTGAGCGTGGCGAGCAGCACCTCGCTCCACGTGGATGTGAACGCCGGCTGCAATGCCACCAACAGCGCGGCTCAGTTTGCGGTCACCATCGGAGGGGGAGGGTACACGCTGGGAACGCACTGGGTGCAGGCCAACGGAACGGTGAGTCCGTCGCCGGTCTGGCAGACGGATGCGGCGTGGGGGACGGTTACACTCGCCGGCCTGACGACGGGAACGACCTACACATTCAGGGAGAAGGCCCGCTACAGCAGTACCCACGCGCAGGAAACCAGCCTGGGTGTGTCGGCGAACATCACGCCGGGCGAGGTGACGCCCACTCCGCCGACGATCACCCAGCATCCGAGCGATCAGACGGTGGCGGCAGGCGAGACGGCGACCTTCACCGTGGCGGCCGCGGGCACGCCTCCGTTGACCTATCGGTGGCAGAAGAACCAGACGAATCTGACCGACGGCGGGCATTATTCCGGCTGCACGACGGCGACGCTGACGATCGCCGGGGCCGACGGCGGCGATGAGGCCGACTATCGCTGCGTAGTCACCAACAACCATGGCTCGGCCGCTTCCAACGAGGCGGCCTTGACGGTCACAAGTTGCTCGACGCCCACGCTGCTGAACGGCGGATTCGAGGGCAGCCACACCGCCGGGATCGGGGCCAACTGGACCGGCTATACGCGCCCGACGGTCCCTTCCTTCATCAGCTACACCATCCAGACGGCCTCGCCGCCGGAGGGCCTGCAGTATCAGCAGATCCAGTCATCGTATGTGGCGACGGGTGGGGCCGGCGTGTACCAGGTGGTGACGGGGTGTACGAGCGGAGTGACGTACCGCATCCAGGGTTCTTTCCGGACCAACTCCTCCAGCGGCCGGGCAACGGTCAAATGTGCGCCCAACGGCAGCACCTCGTACGGCAGTGCGATCGATCTGACTCCGGCCGCCAGCACGACCAGCGGCACCTGGGTCACGTTCGACGGGACGGTCACGGCGACGGCGTCGTCGATGACGGTTTTTCTGGACGGCCAGACGCATGTTCAGGTGTCCGGGGATGGGAAAGTGGCGGCCTTTGACAACCTCAGAATCACCTGCGCCTCCGGTGGTGTTGCGGCGCCGGCGATCACGCAGCATCCCGGCGCCCAGAGCGTCTGCCCGGGTGCATCCGCGACGTTTACCGTGGCGGCGACCGGCGACGGTGCGCTGGGGTATCAGTGGCAGAAGAGCGGTTCCAATCTGGCCGACGGCGGGCACTACTCCGGCTGTACGACGGCTGCCCTGACGGTGTCCAATGCGGACGCGAACGACGCGTCGAGTTACCGATGCGTTGTGTCGAACGCCGGCGGGAGTACCCACTCGAACCCGGCGGCACTGACCTTGAAGCCGCTGGTTGTCGCGGATCTCGACCGGGACTGCGACGTGGACCTGGACGACCTGAACCTCTTTGATGCCTGCTTGTTTGGCCCGCGGGTTCCTTTCGATTCCGGTTGCGAAGACAGGGACTTGGACGCCGATACCGACGTGGACCAGGACGACTTCGGCGTCTTCCAGCGGTGCTACAGCGGCGAGAATGAGCCGACCGATCCCGACTGTGCGAACTGAGGTTCGGCGGAAGCCCGCCCGGAGACGGCTTCGAGGGAATCTCTGATTCTTGCGCCGACCCAACGGGTCTCTCCAGGATTCGCGCGGCGATCGGAACGCGAACGGGCGGAAGTCCTCGCGCAAAGCTCCGTGCGGCTCGCCGTGGCGACCTGTACCACCCAAGCCCGCTGATTCATGCCACTCTTTTGCGGATGCACCGTTCGCGGTTCCGCTCGGGGTCGGCTGATTACGGGTTGCACAGCGGAGTCGACGCCTGACTCCATGGCACGTTGCCGCCCGTATAACAGTTCTGGAACTCCGCGAAATCGGAACTGTCGATTCCCTGATCGCCGTTGTGGTTCAGGCACTCGCAGCCGGCGGGGACGCCGCTCGTCGGGGTTCCGGTGTAGCAGGCCTGGAAGATCCCGAAGTCATCGTGGTCGACGTCGCCGTCGATATCGGCGTCCGCGAAAGGCCGGGGGCAGCACCGGTAATTCTCGCAGAGAGTGCTGTTCCCTCGGTAGATGCCGTCCAAGAGCGTGCAGTCGCCTTGCGTGGTGATGACGCACTCGCCGTCGGGCTTGCAGCAGGCTCCCGTGTTCACGATTCCCCCCTCGACAAGCACGCCATCGAGAAGGACCATGGCGTCGAGGTTGGTGCGCCAGTAGCCGTCGGTCGGCGCTCCGGAGATCGTGTGGGATGAGGAGTAAGTCAGGCATCGCGTCGGGGTTCCGCCGGGCTTGCAGGCGTAGGCGTCGCCCTGCGTGGCCTTGTCCTGCAATTCGCAGCCTGGACCGACGCCGACGGCGACGCGGTTGAACGGCCCCTTGTAGACTCGGTCGAAGGCCCCGCAATAGTCGTAGTAGGTGGTCACTCCGCCCGATCGGCGCTGGGTGGACATCCAGATCAGGACCTTGTTGGTGGTCAATTTGAGATAGACCCGGTGCGACCCGCCGCCCAGGGCGAAGTCTCCGCAGGAACCGCCGCCGGAATCCTGCATCGACGCCTCGTAGCCTTCGATCTCCGGAGGGGAATACACCCAACTGGGCGGGCACTCGGTCAACGCGTTGCCTCGCCCGCTGCGCAGTTCGCGCCACACGTTGCCATCGAAGAACATCGGGTGATTCATCTGCGGCAGGTGGGCGGCCACTCCCTGTTCCATGCACTTGCACGGGTCCTTATCCGCGACCGCCAGGAAGCCGAAGGCGATGGCGGGCCAGGTCTTGCCGGTGCCGGTTTGCGGATTGAACGGCGGGACCAGGGAGGGGCAGTGGGCGTTCAGGTAATCCAGGTCGCTCTGCTGCTCGTAATTGCCCTCGTTGACCTCGCGGACCTGTTGGCAAATGATCGGATAGGGGCCCTCCGCGCAGCATTCGGGGTCGCCGCTGCCATAGTCCTTATCGCGTTTGCCTCGCCAGATGTAGTCCGTGGGGGCGTGCTCGTCGTCGAGGTTGAGTTCGACATAGGTGTTATTGATGAACGCTCGCGGGTTCGCGGGCCCTCCCGAATCGTGAAGATTAAAAACCAGGGTCAGCGGATGCTCGTCCGTTCCCTGGACCGCGTTCGGACTCGGCTGGTCCCACGGTCGAAGCGGCGACCAGCTCTGAATGCGCGGCGACAGATCGTGGGTGAAGATGCCGAGCGAGGTGTAGTAGCCGGACTCCTGCTGCCAGACGCAGTCGACCCGGCCGAACTCCGCGATCGTTTCGACCCAGCCGCCCTTGGTGCAGTTCGTGCCGGCGGTGAAATTGTCGGGGCCGGCATAGAAGGTGCTCGGCCCGACGGTGAAGCCGGCCGGCGTCTTGAAGCTTCCGCAGTCGTTGGTGACCCAGGCCTGCCAGGCCAGGTAGAGGCGCGACGGTGAAGTTTGCAGCGTCACACCGCAGCCGTTGTACGGGGCGGTCGGGTCTCCGTTGTCGGACTTGTATGGATAGATGCCGGTGCTGCTGCCGGCGGGCATCGGGCCGCCTTCCCAGAGGGTGCCGTTCGGCTGGTAGGCCGGGTTGGCCCGGTTGTCCCACGCCCACTGGCTGTAGTTGTCGAAGGGATCCGCCCAGATCACGCGGTCGGTTCTCGGGTCGCCGCCCGGTCTGATCCGGGCACCCGGTGCGGCGGTCGCGGTCAGGGCGATGAGCGCGAACGTATAGATCTTAAAACTTCTTCGTTCCACCATTGTTCCCCTCCGATCCATTGACTGAAAGCACTCCGCTCCATCCGCCCGGCGGTGCAGCCGGACCCTT
>JAPKGY010000022.1 GCA_026647385.1 Phycisphaerae bacterium
GCTTCTCGACCCCGCGAAGCATCGCCTGCATCTTGTCCATCCCGACCAGATCGATGCGGGTCATTCCGCCGGCCGGCACCGAATCTCCGGACGCAGCGGGAACCCGGTCGGGGGAGGAGCCCCGGTATAAATGCGAGATCTGATCGATCTCGATCGCCGGCCGGCGGCCCTCGCTGTTGGGGGCCTGATACTCGAGGTGGACAACCGCGCCGGAGACCGCCGATGTCCAAAAGGTCTCCTTGCCGTTGGGGCCGTTCCGCGCATACACGTCGACATGATCCTGCTGATCGCCTTGGATCAAAAGCCGTCCGCCCGGCGGCAGGGCAAATCGCGAGAAATGAACCCGGACCGCATTGGCACCAGGAACCTCTATACGAAAGTACCAGACCCGCGTCCCATCCGCGGCCGCCCACACCCCGGCATCCTCGATCGACACCTTCCCGCCCGGCAACGGACGATTCACGCCGACCCGCATCGGCAGACCGCCGACCCCTGCCGCTTCCCGGTCGACCGCCTCCAGCTGACGGGTATCAAACTCGCTCAGGCGCAACGCGGCGGCCGGTCCTCCGGGCCGGCTGGCCTTCGCCGGTTGACCGGCAAGCCCCAGCCTCCTGGCCAGGGGCTCGACACCCGCACGGTCGCGGTCGGGCAGACGGGGGGCGATGGCGGCTGGGGCTGATGCGACACCGGGCGCTTGGGCCGCGGGTTGGGGTCGGTCGTCGGCCTGCACCGGGAGCTGCGCGCAGAGGCAGAGCGACGCTCCGAGGAGCAGGCTTCGCCATCCCCTCAACCCCATCAAGCCAACGTACATTCACCAGACCCCTACGACCCACGTGGACACACTATTATACTTCGGCCGCCGGTGAATTCGGAGCGAAAAGTCCGTTCTTTCAGGCCGGGAAGAAGGAACCTCCCAGCAGAAAGCCGTGAAGCCCGCGAACAGACCTAATCCGTTTGTTTCCATAGGGTTGTGGATCAGAACGCGTCTGCGGCCAACACCGCATCCCCAAGTCAACCCTTTGTGAAGACGCGGGGTCCATGCAGGTCAGCCGGGGCAGCCCACCGGGATGGCTTCACCTGGAGGGGTCCGAGCACACTGCCGGCAACCGGGTCCGGGATGGGCCGGGCTGGCGGGAGGTTGGTTTCTGGGTTTTACCGGACGCATCCTTCGCGGTTCTGGGCGGCCGCTGGCGTATCCGCGGGGTTGGTCGGACCCGTCTGGGCGGCCGGCGAACTGGCGCGGCCGATGCCGAAGTACTCGAATCCCTGCCTGCGCATGGTGTCGAGCGAATACAGGTTCCGGCCGTCGAAAATGATGGGGCGGCGCATCCGCTTGCGCATCTCTTGAAAATCCGGCGAGCGGAATTCGTTCCATTCGGTGCAGATGGCCAGTGCATCCGCAGCGTCCAGCGCCGCGTAAGCCGAGGCGCAGTACACGACCCGATCGCCGAACCGGCCCCGGAGGTTGCCCAGGGCCTCGGGGTCGTGGGCCCGGACGGTCGCCCCCGCCTCCAGAAGCTGTTCGATGAGGACAACAGCCGGTGCCTCGCGGATGTCGTCGGTGCGCGGTTTGAACGACACGCCCCAGATGGCGACGGTCTTTCCCTTCACATCGCCCTCGAAGCGGCTGGAAATCCTGTTAAACAACAGTTGGCGCTGGCGCAGGTTGACCTGGTGAACGCTTTCGAGCAGATCCGCCTGCACGCCCGCTCTACGAGCGACGTGGATCAGACCCTGGATGTCCTTGGGAAAACAGCTCCCCCCATAGCCGGCACCGGGGTAGAGGAACTGGAAACCGATGCGGGAGTCGGACCCGATGCCTCGGCGAACGTCGTTGACGTCGATGCCCAACGCATCGCAGACGTTGGCGATCTGGTTGATGAAGCTGATTCGGGCGGCCAGGCAGGCGTTGGCTGCATACTTGGTCATTTCGGCGGCGGCGCGAGCCATGGTGTAAACGGGTCTCTGATTGCGGATGAACGGCTCGTGCAATTCGGAGATGGCCGCCGCGGCTTCGGCGTCGGAAGCACCGATGATCACGCGGTCGGGTTTCTGGAAATCCGCCACCGCGCTGCCTTCTTTGAGGAACTCGGGGTTGTTCACGACGGTGCAGCGGACCCGGGCCCGTCGGTCCAGCCGCGCCTGGAGCTCGTCGCCGGTCCCGACCGGGACGGTGCTCTTGATAACGACGATCTTCGGGCGATCGGCGTGCGTGGCGATGTCGTCGCCGACGGCGTACACCGCCCGCAGGTCCGGTTCGCCGTTGTCTTTCGGCGGCGTTCCGACCGCGATGAAAATCACGTCTCCGTGGCGGATGGCGGCCGGCTTGTCCGTCGTGAACCGCAGCCGGCCCGCGCTCATGTTCGACCGCAGAATCTCACCCAGACCGGGCTCGAAGATCACGCACTCGCCGCGATTCAACATCTCGACCTTCGAGGCGTCCTGATCCAGCCCCACGACGTCATTTCCGGTGTCAGCGAGGCAGACTCCCGTCACAAGCCCCACGTAACCGGAACCGATCACGGTCAGTTTCATGTCGTTCGCTCCAAGTCGGCCAAGCGACGGCTATTGTTGACGAACCCGATGGACAAAATGCCTTTGGACGCGTTCGATCGCAGCCAGTTCCGCGATGGCGAAAACCGCGGCCAGCAACATGCCGCAAAACGGCCCCCAGACGGAGGGCCAGCCTCGGATCAGGGCGACGGCAAAGATCACCCCCCACGGAACCACACACAACGCCCAGGTCACGTCGGCCAGGGCCATCGAGGCCGCGGGGACGGACATCGAAGACGTTTTATCCGAACTCGCCAGGCTCGCCTCGATGCGACGGTGCAGGCCGGCGGCGATCCGATGGATGGCGAACCAGTGCATCCCGGGGACGAACAGGAGCGCGGTCCAAAGGGCTCCCCCCAGGCCGATGCGTCGCAGAGCCCGATACCCGACCGCCGCGAGAACCAGGAACAGCAGGACGGCGGCGGCGTACCCCACAAGGCTCAGTTGCCCGTAGGTTTCTGACCGCACCCCGCCCTGCCGGGCCAGCGAGGGCATGATCCGCCCGATCACGAGGTAGGCCGAAGGCCACGGCGCGACCGTACAGGCGACCACGACCGAAGGCAGAAAGACCTGGAGCCCGAAGGCCCATCGCTTCACCGGCGGAACCGATTGGCCCGCCAGCAAGTCCAGGTCGAGCGACGTCTGAACCGCCCACCCGAGCATCAGGGCGTAGTCGCACCAGAGCACACCGACCAGCACGGACAGCACCACCGGCCGCTGGATGTCGGTCACCACCAGCAGCGCCAGCAGCAAGACGATGGCGAGCACCCGGGTGGCGACGAGGAATTCGAGGCTTCCCTCGGGAAAGTGATGGTACCAGCGTTTGCGTTGTTCGATGCTCGTTTCACTCATGGGGGGCATCCTTGCCCGGCGCCGCGGCCGAAGCCGGCGGGCGGTCCCGCTCCAGACTGACCATCTTGAATTTCCAGATGGCGGCGATCACCACCAGGACCACGATCGTATAGACCAGAACAGCCAGGCGGGTTCGGATGAAAATCACCGAACAACCGACCAGCACGAAGCCGAACGTGAGCAGATAACTGATCGCCACCACGCGCCGCACCGAGAAGCCGCGGTCGCGGAGCTGATCGTAGAAGTGGCTGCGGTCGCCCTGCATCAGGGGCCGCCCGTTACGCCAGCGGCGGGCGAGGGTCAGGAGCATGTCGGCCAGGGGAAGTCCGAAGACCATCAGCGACCCGAGTACCCAGCGCACCAGGCCCGCCTCCGCGAAAAGCAGGATCAGGATGGCGGCGTTCAGCCCGAGCAGCATCGAGCCGGCATCCCCGAGGAAAATCTTGGCCGGGTTGCGGTTGAACGGCAGGAAACCGAACGCACCGCCCAGCATGGCCAGGGCCAGGACGATCCGTTCGTTGGCGATGTCGGGCGGCAGGTTGGCGTATTCGCCCAGGTTGACCGCCAGGATCAGGAACCCGAGCGAGATGATGCCGAGCACGCCCGCGCACAGGCCGTCCAGCCCGTCGATCAGGTTCGTGGCGTTGCAGGCACCGACGATGATGAAAACCGTGATGGGAACCGAGTAGAGCAGCTCCAGCCAGCGTTCGAGGTGCTGGGTCGGCCCGATGATGAAATGCGTCGCGACCTGGATGATCCGGTCGCCGAAGCCGAAGTAAATCAGCCAGCCGGCCACCGCGATATTGCAGCAAAGTTTGACGGTTGGCCTCATGACCCGCAGGTCGTCGAAGAGGCCGACCAGCATGATGGCCAGCCCCGCCACCGCGACGGCGGCCATCGCCTGGGGGCGAACAGGCAACTCCGCCCACATGACAGCCACGAGAATGCCCGCAATCCAGCCGGCAAAGACCGCCACGCCCCCGAGATAGGGGATGGGACGCTCGTGGGGTTTCAGAAAGCTGTCCGGCCGATCCACGATGTTCCGGGCGATCGCGATTCGTCGGCACAACGGCGTCGCAATCAGGGAAACGCCGAGCGACACCGAAGCGACGGGCCAGACTCTCTCGAGGGTCTCGGCCACGCCAGCCCAGGTCAGGCCCAGAATGAACGAGTCGGTCGGCATGATCGGAATTGTCATCGAGGAGACGGGTTTCGTAAAGACCGTAACCGCCCTTCGTCGACCTCGACGCCCAGCCCGACGCCCGGGGGGACAGCGAGCCCTCCGTCGACCGGAACGACGGGCTTCTGGAGAATGCTTCCCGTCAGGAACTGCGGCCCGTTCAACGCCGCGGGGTATCTCAGCTCGTACGCTCCATACAGCAAGAGAGAGGCTGCCATGGAGAGATCCGGGTCGGTCAGGCCGCTGCCCAGGAACATCAGGCCTCGATCCAGCAGGAACTCGATCTGCCGGCGGGCTTCAGTGATCCCCCCGCAGCGGGCGGGCTTCATCGCCACTCCGTCGCACATGCCCAGCGCCACGAATTCCTCCAGCTCGGCGTGGTTGACGGCGCTCTCGTCCAGCAGAATTGGCAAGGCCCCCTGTTTCTTGAGCTTCTGATAACCCCTCAGACGATTGGGACGGAGCGGCTGCTCCAGAACGTCGACGCCGACCTCCGCCAGCGCGGGCGCCGCCGCCAGGGCTGTAGGCTCGTCGTACCCTCCGTTGGCATCGGCCCACAGGAACCCGTCCGGAACCCGCTTGCGAACCTGGCGGCACATCTCGACGTCATACTTCGGTTCGGGCGCGACCTTGACGTTGAAGTTCCGGTAGCCGCGCTGCCAGCCTTGCTCGATCAGGCCGGGAATCTCGTCCAACGTTTTCGGATTGAGGGTCCAGCTCAGCGTGATCCGATCCTTGCCCCTGCGGTTCCAGCGCTGGCCGGCGGTCTGATTGCGCTTGCGCCCGACGAGGTCGAAGATGGCCAGATCGACGCCGGCCTTGCAGATCGGTTGGCCGGTGGAAAACGACGGGGCGATGATCGTATCCATCGCCGAGTGGATGCCGTCGATGTCGAAGACGTCCATCCCTGCCAGCACGGGGGCCAGGTAGCGGTCAATCGTCGTCTGAACGGTTTCGAGCGTCTCGTAGCTCCACTTGTTCGTGGGAACGGATTGCCCCCAACCGACGCTGCCGTCGTCCGCCGTGATCTTCACCACGACGGTCTGCCGGCCCAACGGCTCGCCCCGCGGCCCCTCGAAGAACTTGAACCGCCCGACCGTCGGATAGGTGACCGGAAACGTCTCGATCCGCTGGATGCGACAAGCCTCCATGTTATCCCCCTCGGCCAGCCGACCCAGGCCAACAGCCCCCGCCAAGCCGGCCGCACGAACCATCATTTCCCGGCGAGTCATGAACACCGATGATGTCTCCAGACAAGCTCCGACATTCCCCAAGCCATCATCCTTTCTCTTGCGCTTTTTGCGCCTTTTCGTGGCTACCTCCTCTTCCTTTTCCTAGCCGCCCAAAAGCACAAAAGGCGCAAAAAGAAAGCCGCTCCGGGTGGAAGTGCCTGCCGACGTATTCGGTGATTGGGAGGACACGGGCGCATCGTCTTGTTCCGCCTGAACACGAGTTCGGAACGTCATCATCCCCTAGTGTCATCAGGGATCGACCGGGCGTACATCTTGATCTGGAACTTGGGGACGCCGAAGTTAACCAGCAACCCATGTTCGATCCGAGCAGCTTGCAGATACCCAAGCAACTGAGCGGTGTGCTCGTCCGCCAAGGCCTTGCACGCCTTCACCTCGACGATCAGCCGACTGTCAACAAACACATCGGCAAGGTAATCCCCGAGAATGTAGTCGTCCTCATCATACACTTTGAGCGGATGCTGCCGAACAACGGATATCCCCTGCTTGGTCAGCCGGAGCGGCAACTACACGGGTTGTATCCGCCGCTTCTGGGGGTCGTACGCGTACGTTTTGCCGTGCCGCAGGGCGGCCGCCGCCATGATCGTGGCCACCGAGTGCTGATGGCCGAACGCGATGTCGGCCGCCGGACGTTTCCGGGTGCGCATGCAGTCGATCCAGTCGGCGAAATGGTCCGCTTCCAAGCCGCCGGCCTTGTGAACACTGGGGAGCCCCTCGATCGTGCGGGTCTCGACCGCGCTCTTGGCCGATCCCCCGTCCTTCGACAACCGCCACTGCCGGGTGCCCAGTTCGCCGCTCTCAGCCGCCAGCGTCCCCTCCGTGCCGTGTACGCTCCAGTGGTTGCCCGCGGAGTTGGTGAGCGACATCGACCAGTCGTACATAAAGCCCTCGGGGTAGTCCCACAGACCGTGGAACACGTCCTCGTGCTGTCTGCCGTCCTTCCAGACGTAGACGTTGCCGAGGGCCGTTGCCCGCCGGGGGTAGGCGGCCCCGGTCATGAGGTGCATCGCATCGATGTAGTGACAGCCCCACAAGCCGGACAGGCCGTTCGAGAACCCGTCGCGCAGGTGCCATTGGCGGAGCAACGACGGATCGAAAGCCTGCTTGGGCATGTTGAACAGATACGCATCCCAGTCGACGTCCTTTTCCCGGCAGTCGTCGAAAGGCCGGGCCCAGCGCGGGTGGTTGAAGTTGCGTGACGCGGTGATTCGGCTGATCCTGCCGAGCACCCCGGTGGCGAGCACGTCGCGGGCAGCCTGGTACACGCCGTTGGTGCGGTTTTGCGTACCGACCTGCACGACCCGCTCGTGCTTTCGTGCCAGGTTGAGGGCCTCGTTGGCCTCCTCGACGCCGAGCGACATCGGCTTCTCGACGTAGACGTCCTTTCCGGCCTTGAGTGCCGCGATCATGATCGGCGTATGGGCCGAGTCGCACGTCGCGATGGTCACCGCGTCGAGGTCCTCGACGGCCAACAGGTCGCCGAAACGGGTGAACGCCCGCGGCTGGCGTCCGAACGACTTTTTGACCTGGGCGACTGCCTTATCGAGATTCACCTTCCACACGTCGCAGACGGCCGTCACCTCGACGTTGCATCGGTCCTTCAGCGCCGCCAGGATGGCGATGTGCGTTCCCCGGCCTCGATCGCCGGTGCCGATCACGCCGATCGAAATGCGATCGTTGGCCCCGGGCCTGCTGCCCGCCGCCTTCGCATCCCCCAGCGCAAGCCGACCGGTGTTCAGTCCGGCACCGAGGCCGGCGGCGCCGACGATCGCCTGACCGCCGTTTTCCAGGAACAACCGTCGCGTCATTCTTTCAGCGGACATACTCAATCTCCTTCCAGAGAGGTCGCCCCACCGACCCGCATCATGCCGGATCTGGCGAAGAGCAAGTCTACCCGGGTCCCGCACGCCACGAAACCTAGGTGCGCAGACCCTTGCTTTCCCGCGATTTTGGCGTTCGCCACAGCGAATCCCGGGTTTCGGCGTTTTCGTGATTGGGGCGTTTTCAGAGCGTTTCGTCCGTCTCGGCCAGACGCGTGATCCTCAGGGCGCGGTTGTCCTTGTGGCGGTAGAGCTTGCCGGCGAATTTGTTGCGGTCCTCGACCTGAAGGATCAGATCGGCGTCAGCCGGCTTCTTGGTCGTGATGATGTCCCCCGGCTGTAACTGAAGCAGTTCGTCGATGGTGATCGTGGTCTCGCCCAGAAACACCCGAACCTCGACCTCGGCGGCCTTGAGGTGGTTGGTGATGAGCTGCCTTTGCTGGCTGCTGGCCGCCTTTCGCTGGTAGGCGAGCCAGCTTTGCGTCGCCAGCTTGCCCATGACCGGCTCGATGACGTTGAACGGAATGCAAAGCGTCATCGTCCCCGCCCGCGTGCCCATCTTCAACTCCAGGCCGATCACCACCACCACCTCGTTGGGTGCGACGATCTGCACCAGGTGCGGGTTGGACTCGGTCTCGGTCAGCTCGAACGTCACGCGGACCAGGCTCGACCACACTTCCGTCAGGCAGGCCACCGCTCGATCGGTGATGCGTTTCACCAGCCGCCACTCGATGGCGGTCAAAGGCCGCTGGGGAATGAACAGCTCCGCGTTCGACCCGCCGAGCAGGCGGTCGATGATGGGATAGATGATCAGCGGGCTGATCTCCAGACACATCTGCCCCTCCAGGGGCGCGGCGCTCAAGAGGTTGAAACAGGTGGGGTTGGGCAGCGAGTGAATGAACTCGCTGTAGGTGAGCTGCTCGATGGTCGCGACGCGAACCTCCACGATCGTCCGCAGGAAGGCCGACAGCGACGCGCCGAAGTTCCGGGCGAAACCCTCGTGGATCGCCTCGAGCGAGCGCATCTGATCCTTGCTGACGCGCTCCGGCCTCTTGAAGTCGTACGTCCGGACCTCCTGCTGCTTGGCCCGGGGCCTGCCGGGCGATTCCGACTCCATCGTCTGCCCGATGCCGGTATCCACGGCCGACAACAGGGCATCGACTTCGGCTTGATCGAGAACGTCGGCCATGACCAGCCACCTCGAGCGGCGACCCATCGGTCCGGGCCGGGGCCTCCTGCCTCCAGAGCCGCGGGCGCAGCCATCCGGGACGTGCGCGGTCTCCGCGCATGCCGCCACTCTCCGTCCAGCGTTTATCGGACAATTGCTCGCCCCGCCTTGAGTGGCCCCCCTGCCCGGGACGGGGTCCGATAACCTGATCATTTTCAACATTCCGACCGCGACACTCGGGCGCATAAGAAACCCGCGGCGTTCTCACGAAACGTCGCAGGTCACTGAGAGGGTGTGTGAGAAGTTTAGAGAGAGGGGGACAGCGTCCCTTTCTCAGCAGGCTTTGCACGTACCGGGCCATCGGCATTCCCGGACTCGGCTCTTGTCGCGGCGAAATGGGGACAGTCCCCGGCTTCTCACCGATCCTCTGAGGCAAACAAAGGCTGGGCCGTCGCTCAGGTTGGTCTTCACCGGGCGATTGGCCTAAGCATGACGTGCCGGTACTCGATCGGTTTATGGTCGCCCTGGAGCAGGATCGGCCCGGGCTCGCCGTGCTTGATGTGCTTCATTTCGGCATAGAGGTGCGTCGGGCGTTCGAGCTTGAAATGATCGATGATTTTCTCGCCGTTCAGGATCACCGTCACGGTGTTGCCCTCGAGCCGGGCATAGATCGACTGCCACTGGCCGGCCGGCTTGCTGACGTTCTTGCTCGGGGACTTCAGGCTCCACAGCCCGCCGTTGCCGCTGTCTTTGGGCTTGTCCACGGGTGTGCCGAAGTCGTCGATGATCTGGATCTCATAGAGTCCGCGGAGGAAGATCCCGCTGTTGCCGCCCGGGGGCAGCTTGTACTCGGCGTAGAACTCGAAGTCACCGAACGTCTTCTCGGTGTAGATGTTCACGCCGTGGGCTTCTTCATTGACCATCACGCCGTCGACGACCTTCCACGACATGGGTTTATCGGGACTCATGCTCTTCCAGCCACCCATGTCTTTCCCGTTGCACAGGGGGATCCAGCCCTCGCCCTTTGGGCCGTTGGCGTGGTCGAGGAAACAGGTCTTGGCCGTCGGGCAGGCGGCGGGATTGCAACCCGCCTTGCCGGCCTCACAGCACTGGGCGGCCTTGGGGCAATGGGCCTTCGCGTCCTTGTCGCATTTCTTCGGGCATTTGGGGCAGTCGCAGCCCGGTGGACACTGTGCGGTTTTGTGGCAGGGACAGTTGGTGGACAACGACTGTTGGCAGCCCGTCCAGCCAGCCAGCAGGGCGCCCGCGAGCAGACCGCGAAGCACGAACTCGAGCGTACGCATAGGTGATCCTCCAATTCGTTATGGCCTGAGTATGGCGGCGGGAAACCCATCCTGCCGCCGGTTTTGCACACTCTCAACGCCGCCCTGGCCGATCAAACCTTGGGCAGCTCGTAACCCTTACGGTACTCCCGGCCCAGGAAGCGGTTGGCCAGCGGGTCGGGAATGGATTTCTCGGCGTCCTTGAAGCACAGTTCCTTTTCGTGGTCCCAGTAAATCTTCCTGCCAGCCCGCAGAGACACGTTGGCCAGGTGGCAGGCGGTCACCGTCTTGAAGTGCTCCTCGATGGTGGCCACCGGTTTCTGGCGCGACCGCATGCAGGCGAGGAAGTTCTTCACGTGCTCGAAGTGGTTGTCCACGCCCTCCTTCTTGAAGCCCTCCGTGCGGAAGCCGCCCTCGGGCTTGGCCCAGTCCTTGGCGTCCGGAATGACTTCCCAATCCTTGCGGGTCATATGGAGTTTGCCGTTGGTTCCATGGAAGACCATGCCGTACCCGCCTCGGCTCCACGGCGGGCCGCTGGCTTTGCGCATCGTATAGAGGTGCACGTGCCCCTTCGGCGTGTACGGGCCGGGCTTGAACTCGTAGGTGGCCAGCATCGTATCCGGCGTGTCGCGGTCGTCGGTGAGGATGAGCTTGCCGCCCGAGGTCGACACCGCGAAGGGGTGATCGGTCTCGAGGGCCAGCATGGTGATGTCCTGCAGGTGGACGTTCCAGTCGCCGACCATGCCGGCCGCGTAATCGAAGTACCAGCGGAACCAGAAGTGGAAATGCCGCTTGTTGAAAGGCCTGAGCGGGGCGGGCCCGAGCCACATATCGTAATCGACGCCTTCGGGCACCGGCCCGTCGGGCTCGTGCCCCATCCCGTCCGGCGCCTCGTTGCCGTAGGTGTAGGTTTCGGTCATGCTGATCGTGCCGAGTTTGCCCGATCGGAGGTACTCGATCGCCTCCTGCATGTGCATGGCGCTGCGCTGGTGCGTGCCCACCTGGCAGACGATGTTGTACTTCCGGGCGGCGTCGACCATCGCCCGGCCTTCCTTGATGTTGTGGCAGCAGGGTTTCTCGACGTAAACGTCCTTGCCGGCGGCGGCGGCGGCGATCATCGGAATCGCGTGCCAGTGGTCTGGAGTGGAGATGACCACGGCGTCGATGCCGTTCATGTCGATGACCCGGCGATAGTCTTTCTCGATCTTTGGGGTTTCGCCGCTGGTGTTTTTGACGATCTGGGCGACCTCCTCGAGGTGCGAGCGGTCGACGTCGCAGAGGGCGATCACGTTGATCTGTTCGGACTCCATGAAATGCTTCAGGTTGTACTTGGCGATCCCGCCGCAGCCGATGAAGGCCACGTTGATCTTCTCGTTGGCTCCGAGCGGGCGACGAGGGACCGCCGTCGCGAGCCGCTGAGGCCCGGACGAACCGGCGCAACCGCCCAGGGCGGCGCCGAGAGCGGCCATACCGGCGGCGGCCTTGCCACCGTGTTCCAGTAGGGATCGACGGGTGACGCGCTGACTCATGGATTCGGTCTCCATTTCAACAGTTATTATGGGCTGGTCCCCGAACCTGCGTCGCCGGTGGGAGGGTCGAACGAAGGTCGGCCAATATCGTCGAAGGGTTACTTTTAACCGTTCCCGGCCCGGGGGACAAGGCGAGGCCCGGGAGGCTTTTGTCGCCCCTAGCTTGAAAACTGGCCGATAGTTTGCTAGAGTGATCAGGCTGTGAAAAGAATCGGCCCGCGCGGGCCTATCCTCCTGCCGCCGGAAGAAGCGGCCGGCGGGCGGCTGGAAACGCGGGTCATGCGGGCGGATCGCTCGCAGCAGAAAAAGAAAAGTCGCAGAGGTGCTGAAATGAGCCCGGCTCCAATTGTCCGGGTGGCCCTGCGGCAGACCTCCTGATCGCCCGCCGGCGAACCGACGGCCGATCCTTCGAGGCTGTCGCAGCGGGCACCCCCAACAGTCCAAGACCCAGGCACGACGCGGAACCGCGGAGGCGGTTTTGTCCTTTTCGAGGCGGGTTTCTTTGCGGGCGGTGGGGACCGAGCCGGAGGGTAAGCGGTCGGGAGGCCGGGATATGCGGAGCGAAGAAACGAGCGCACGATGAACATCGGTAACCTGCGAAACATCGGTATTTCCGCGCACATCGACTCGGGCAAGACGACGTTGACCGAGCGGGTCCTGTTCTACAGCGGGCGAATCCACCGCATGGGGGAGGTGAAGGGCGACGACGGCGGCGCGACCATGGACCACATGGAGTTGGAGAAGGAGCGCGGCATCACGATCACGTCGGCCGCCACCACCGTCCGCTGGCGGGACAACACGATCAACATCATCGACACGCCGGGCCACGTTGACTTCACGATCGAGGTCGAGCGATCCCTGCGGGTACTCGACGGCGCGGTGCTGGTGCTCTGCGCGGTCGGGGGGGTGCAATCCCAGTCGCTGACCGTCGACCGCCAGATGAAGCGCTACCGCGTGCCCCGCGTCGCGTTCATCAACAAGTGCGATCGGGTCGGGGCGGACCCGGCCCGCGTGATCAGCGAAATCGAACACAAACTCGGCGACGTGGCGGTCCCGCTGCAGATCCCGATCGGGATCGAGGGACGGTTCGAGGGGGTGGTCGACCTGATCCGCATGAAGGCGGTTTACTTCGACGGCCCGCATGGCGAGAAGGTCCGCCTCGCGGAAGTCCCGGCCGATCTTGTCGAAGCCGCCGGTCGGGCCCGTGCGGGCATGCTCGACACCCTCTCGCTCTACAGCGACGAGTTGATGAGCCTCATGCTCGAAGAGAGACCCCTGGACGAAGGTTTGCTCCACCGGATCATCCGCGAACAGACGATCGCGCGCGAGATCACTCCGGTCCTGATGGGCTCGGCCTTCAAGAACAAAGGCGTTCAGCCGCTGATCGACGCGGTGACCGACTACTTGCCAAGCCCGCTCGACCGCATGGCCTACGCCAGCAACAATGAAAACGAAGGGGCCGAAGTGCTGCTCAGCGCCGATCCGGATGCGCCGACCGTGGCGATGGCGTTCAAGATCGTGGACGAATCGTTCGGGCAGCTCACCTACACCCGCGTCTACCAGGGCCGGATCGAGCGTGGCGGGACGTACCTATGCACGGCGATACGCTGTGCACCGACGACGCGGCCTACCAATCCTTCCGC
>JAPKGY010000220.1 GCA_026647385.1 Phycisphaerae bacterium
GCGATACGCTCATGTATCGGTCTCTAAACGGCGGTCGATTGCCTGCCGTGTAAGACAGGCTGAACGAGCGATGCTCAGAACGCGGGTCTCCGACCAAACCGGCGCTACCCTACCAAGGCGCGGCCGCACGCGGGACGATCCTTCAACCAGGACTGTGTCCCCTGGACGGTCCAGCGATGAGTCGAACGCGCGGGTCAAGACGGGCAGGCGACCGTCGCCCCCCCGGACGGCCGGTAACAGAAACCGCCGCTTTTCAGGGCGAACGGCCTGGAAATGCAGGGGCGGTTTGGGGTAACATAGGGTAGAGGTTCAGGCCGCCCGCAGCGTGCCTGCACGTCAGTCGCTGAACGTCGGATGAACGAGGGGTGGGCGTCAGCAAGGTCGCGGAGTAGAAGCTATCCGGAAACGTCAAGTCGGCCCTGGTCCACCAGGGCAGAGAGGGAGCAAGATGAAATCGCTTGGCAGAAACCCGAGTTGTGCGCGCATCGTACTGGCTTTGTTGGTAAGCGGTGTAGCCTGCACCGGCGCGAGCGCCGCGGTCGAGTTGATCGGCGCCCAGTACCAGCAGGACGATTGGTTTCCCGAATTCAACTGCATCTGGAAGGACAGGTACTACCCGACCTCGTGCCCGGTGGGGACGGACGTCGGCTGCAACATCCATGCATTCCTGAAAAACACCGGCGGCACGTCCGCGACAATCACCAGCGTGAACATGGCCGGCTACAACCTGGACACGATCCTCAAACTGAACACGGGCGTACACGACGCACGCAGCATTTACTTCTACTGGGACAACCCGCCCCAGAATATCCTCGATGCGGGCGAACCGGTCTGGTACAAGGTCGCCCCGTCCACGACCATCCCACCGGGCGGAGTCGCACACGTCATCGTGCGTCTGCGCTATGTTCCGGTGACGAATCCGATCCCGCTGAGCATCGTCACGTCCGGCGGCACGCTGACCCCGAACCTGACGGCCAATGCCAGCGACCCGGTGTTGGCGAGCGTGGGCTTTTCCCAGGACCGCAAGAAGGTCTATCTCCACTGGCGGCGCAGCGGGGGGGCTGCTCCCAACACGATCAAGATGGATGGGGTCGACGTGACCGCGAACGCCACCACGGTGGGCGACCCGAGCACCAATTACGCCGTGACGCTCCTGTCGTTCCCCACCGCGCTGGACAACATGTCCTATCACGTGTACCAGGGCGTCTACACCGACGACAAGACCGCGACGGGGGGGCTCCGGACGTGGGTCAACAAATTCATGCACGGCACGTACAACACGTTTGAACTGACCACCACTTACACGATCGAGGATTGGATCGCCGAATCCTCGGATCACGGCATCAACAACTGCCAGGTGAGCGTGGGGAACGTCGTCAGTTACATGAATTCCTCGGCCGGCGCGGCGGATTGCATCGCCCGCAACTACGGCTACACCTCCGGAGACAAGTCCAAGTTCGACACCCGGAACCTCGGTCCGGACATGTTTTTCATCAACGACGAGATCGACGCCGAAGAGTCCAACATGGAGCGTTCGTTCTGCGGCACGGGGCTGAGGCTGCCTTGCGGGAAGAGCCCGATGGGCATCCTGACCATGCGTTCCATCGGCGAAGGGGAGGCCCTCCGGGCGATTCGCCCGTTCACCCCGACCTCGATCAACATGAACGGGGCCTTCAAACCCGAAAACTACTACGCCTACGGACAGGCCGTCGATATTCTGCAGGTCGACCCGTATTACCAAAGGCGACTGCAGGATGCGTATTGGCGCGACCAGTACGCGATCCCGGTTTACGAGAAGGCCACCTATATCTACGCGGTGTCGAAGGCGGTCGCCCGGGCGGCCGAGCCGAACCCGTCCAACGTGATCCTGTACTCGTGCTCCTGGAAGTGCTCGGACGACACCAAATGCGATCCGGAGTACGTGGGCGAGATCTGGCCTTTCGCCGACCCGGAATGCAAGCGGATCGAGGCGTACTACGCGCTGGCGGCGGGCACGAAGGGTCTGACCTACTGGTGGTTCAACATCGGCTGGCCGAGCATGGGCCTGGCCAACCAAAGCACACAGGCCGCCCGCGACCTCTGGAGGGAAATGGGGCTCTACGGCAACGAGATCAAGACGGTCGCGCCGCAACTGGTCATCAGTCATCCGGTGGACATGGCCCTTGCCCCGAGCGCCAAGGTGTGGGCAAAGGCTCTGGCCTCGGGCATCGACACCGTCATCCTGCTGGCGGTCAACGACGACTACTACAACGACACCACCGGCTTCCATCACAACGTGGTCAATAACGCGTCGGTGGTTGCCACCCTGCCCACGTGGATGCGGTCACCCGCGCCGACGGCCTTCGAGGTCCGGGCGAGCGGGATCTTCGACGTGGCCACCTCGCTGAACGGCGCCAACCTCACCGTGCAGCTGGGCACCCTCGACATCACCCGGATGATCGTCATCACCACCAACCCGCAGTTGCGGGCGACCGTCCAGCAGAGGTACGAGGCGGACGTCTGGCCCGGCGTCTGTGCCTTCGCGCCGGATCAATGCCTGCCGCAAACCAGCGCGCCGAGCATCGTGCAACACCCGTCGAACCAAGCGGCGGACCCGGGCGGCTCGGCTACTTTCACGGTGACGGCCGCCGGCACCAGCCCGCTCAGCTACCAGTGGCAGAAGAACAACGCGAACCTGTCCAACGGCGGCCATTACTCGGGCTGCCTGACCGCGACGCTGACCATCTCGTCGGCCGACAGCGGCGACGTGGCGAACTACCGCTGCGTGGTAACCAATTCCTACGGGACCGCCACCTCGAACGCAGCCACCCTGACGCTGGCTGCCCCCGGCCCACCGACGATCACCCAACATCCGTCGAACCAGTCGGTGACGCCCGGCGGGACGGCCTCGTTCGCGGTGAGCGCGACCGGTACGGCGCCGTTGTCCTATCAATGGCAGAAAAACCAGTCGAACCTGGCCAACGGCGGACACTACGCCGGCGCGACGACGGCGACGTTGACCATCACCGGGGCCGACGCAAGTGATGTGGCCAACTACCGCTGTGTGGTCACCAACAGCTACGGCAGCGCGACTTCCAATGCGGCCTCGCTCACGGTGACGACCTGCACGCCGGGCAGTCTGCTGAACGGGGACTTCGAGGGCGGCAACACCAACGGCGTCGCCACGAGCTGGACCGGCTATCAGCGAGCCCCCAACCCCACCACGGTCTGGACGATCCAGACGGCTTCACCGCCGACCGGCGGCGGCTTGCAATACCAGCAGATCGCCAACACCAGTTCCACCGGCGGCGGGGGGGTGCGTCAGGACGTCACCGGCTGCACCCTCGGGTTTACGTACACGATCGCCGGCTGGATGCGGACGAACTCGGCGTCGGCGACCTGCACGGTCAAGTGCAGCCCGACGGCGTCGACGAACTGGGCGACGGCCATCGACCTGAGCCCCGCCCAGACCACGACGAGTAATACGTGGGTGCCCTTCAGCGGCCAGATCACCGCGACGGGGACGTCGATGACCCTTTGGCTGGACGGCCAGACCGGCGGCAGCGGGCTCAACAAGGCGTCGTGCTTCGATTCCGTGACCGTTTCGGGCTGCACCGTGTCGGCTGCCCCGAGCATCATCCAGCACCCGACCGCGCAGAGCGTTTGTTCCGGTGGAACCGCCCACTTCAGCGTGTCGGCCACCGGGGACGCTCCGCTTGGTTATCAGTGGCAGAAAAACAGCGCCAACCTGAGCAACGGCGGGCACTATTCGGGCGTGACCACCCCGACGCTGACCCTCTCGGGCGCGGACGCGAACGACGTGGCCAACTATCGCTGCGTGGTGAGCAACGGGTCGGGCTCAGCCACGTCCAACGCGGCGGCGCTGACGCTCAAGGCGGCCACGACCATCAGTCAGCATCCTCAGTCGCGCTCGGTCTCGACGGGGGGCACCGCCACCTTCAGCGTGAGCGCGACCGGCGACGGGACCCTCACGTATCAGTGGCAGAAGGACAGCGTCAACCTGGCCAACGGCGGTCATTACACCGGCGCGACGACGGCCAGCCTGACGATCTCCAACGCCGACGGCAACGACGTGGCCAACTATCGTTGCGTCGTCACCGGCGGATGCGGGACCGCCGCCTCGAACCCGGCGTCGTTGAGCCTTGGGGCGCCTTCGGTTCCCGGCGATTTCGACTTCGACGGCGACGTCGACCTGACGGATTTCGCGCACCTGCAGACCTGTCTGGATGTGCTGGGGACTCCGCCGGCCGACCCGAACTGCGCGGACGCCGATCTCGACAACGACGCCGCCGGTTCCGTGAGCCGCGAGGATGTGATCATCTTCCTGCAGTGTGTGACCGGACCGGGAGTCCCGGGCGATCCAAACTGCGCGAATTGAGTGATGTGCGGGAAGCGACAACGTCGTCTCGTGCCCATGCCGGCGGGGTCGGGAGGGGCGTCAGACGGATCGCAACCACATCGCGGGCGTTCCGGATTCGCTTGCTCGGCGATCTGATCCCGCGTTCCGGCCTCGCCCGCGATCGCGCCGGATGGAGTCCGCTTCGGTTGATTGCGTGTCGCCGCCACGCGGGCTAATGGACCGGAATCCATGTCCACCCGGGTTAGGCTCACGGCTGAAACCGGATGGAGTAAAGGTCCGCATCGCGCATGACGAATCGCAGCCGAACCGGGTTGCCCGCCAGTTTGCCGAGATCGGCGCTACCTTGCCACGAGACGAGGCGCTCGATCTCATCGCCCCAGATTTCGTCGGCATCCGACAACGCGTAACCGGACACCGGCCGGCCCAGGGCGTCCTGCACCTCGACCCGGACGCCGCCGACGGCCGAGGTGGACACATTGAGTAAGAGTCGTCGGCCCTCGAACGTGAATGGCCGAGTGACCATTTCGCCGCCCACATACGGAGCGTTAATCGAGACGAACCCGTCCAGTCTCAGCGTGCCGCGGCGCAGTTGCGCGATGATCGGCTGGCCGTCGCCTCTTTCTCTCTGGTTCGGAACGAGAGAGCCCGGCTGCGTCCCGGGGACCCACAACGTGTAGTAACCGTATCGCTCCAGCCAATAGATTGAGATCTCCGCCTCTCCGGTCTGGAGAATATGCCAGACGGGGGTCATATTTCCGTGAGCGCCGCCCCAGTTGTAGGTGTCGAGGCCCGGCCGAATGAACGCTTCCATGAATGAGCGGTCCCAGCGCAGACCGTCACGGCTACAGATGAACACCGTGTCCGACAGGCCATCGGTCTTACGCCGATCGGAACCGATGGTATCGCGTTGCTGGGGAGGCACAAACCGCATCGGGAACCCGACGTACAGACACGGGTTGCGGAAGTAGGGTTCGATGCCGTTGGTGTAAAAGTGCTCGAGCGGCGTATCGCCGAAGTCGAGCGGTTCCGGCTTGCTCCAGTGAATGAAATCGTTCGAGGTGGTCCGGGCCACGCTGCGCACGCCCTCGCGGCCGATGCGCAGGTAGCACACGTATTCCTTCCGCACCCCATCCCAGAAGGCCACGTTGTGAGAATCGAACGAACCTTCGGTGATGATTGGTTGCTCCTGGAGCCGTTTCCAATGGATTCCGTCAGGGGAAACGAAGCCCAGGAGTCCCTTGCGGCGTTCGGATTCTCCGGGGGGAACAACCCGGCCCAGGGTCACCGCCTTGTAGCGCTGCTCGGTCGGGGCGGCGGGGTTCTCGTCCTTGAACGGCGAAAAGTTGTGCGACTCGAAGTAGGCATTCTCCATGCCCGTCCAAATGATGTTATTATCCCGGGAGCCGTTGAACTCGAAGAGCCCGAGGTTCGGCCGGGTCCACCGGATGCCGTCCTCGCTGAACGCGACGCACGTGTATTCGCGGGTCAGTTCGCCTCCGGCGAGGTAGTACAGGCGGTAACGGCCCTGCTCGGCGAGCAGTGTCGCGTACCCCCCCTCACCGTTCTCCCAAGGCGCATCGAAGCGAAAGACCACCTCTCGCGGCGCCGGAGAAT
>JAPKGY010000221.1 GCA_026647385.1 Phycisphaerae bacterium
GCCGGCCAGAAAAAGTCGATGGCGTCGGCTGCGCACAGCAGCCGATAAAACTCCCGCCTCTCTTCTTCTGCGACTTCGTAACTCGATCTTAGGGGTGATGACGACCTGCTGCTGCCCGATGAGATCATCGACGACGATCCCGGCGGGTTTGCCGTCGCAGTTGCAGATGACCACCATGTGTTCGCAGGGATCGATGCGTCCGGCGAACCCGAAGAGCTGGCCGAGCTGAATCAGGGGGATCAATTGCCCTCGCACCTGGATCATCTCGCCGCGATGCTGGACGGTGTGGATCTGTCCGGGGACCGGTCGAAGGGCTTGCTCGATGGTGATCGTCGGGATGATGAATCGTTCCTGTTTGAGCCCGACGACCATGCCGTCGATGATCGCCAGGGTGAGCGGCAGGCGGATGTGGAAAGTCGAGCCTTTGCCTTTTTCGGAGCTGATTTCGACCTTTCCGCGGAGGGCCTCGATGTTGCGTCGGACGACGTCCATGCCCACGCCCCGGCCGGAGATGTCGGTGATCCGGGCGGCCATGGAGAAACCCGGCGCGAAGATCAGGGCGAACGCCTGCTGTTCGGTGAGTTCCTCGCCCGGCTGTACCAGCCCTTTCTCGATTCCCTTGGCGATCAGGGCCTGCGCGTCGAGGCCTTTCCCGTCGTCGCGAATCTCGATGACGATGTTGCCGCCCTGGTGATACGCGGCCAGATGAACCTTGCCGACCGCCGGTTTGCCGGCCGCCCGGCGCACGTCCGGGGGCTCGATGCCGTGATCGACCGCGTTGCGAACCATGTGAACCAGCGGATCGCTGATCTGCTGGATGACGTTCTTGTCGAGTTCGGTGTCCTCGCCCGAGATGGTCAGCTCGACCTCCTTGCCCGCCTTGCGAGAGACGTCGCGTACCAGCCGGGCCATCTTCTGGAAGGTCGAGGCAATCGGCACCATCCGCATGGCCATGGCCATTTCCTGGACGTTTCGCACGATTTTGGTGACTTGGCTGACGTCCTTGCTGAGCCTGCCGTCCTCCAGAATAATGCGGTTGGCGTTCACCAGCGTCTGAGCGATCACCAGTTCGCCGACCATATCGACCAGGGCGTCGAGTTTGGCGGTGTCGATTCGCACGGACGCGTCGACGGTGCCGGCGTTGCCGGTTCCGGTCGGCGGGGCCTGGGCGCGGAGCGCCTGGCCAACCTGCTTGGCGGTGGCAGCGCCCATGTCCATGAGAATCTCGCCGACCTTCTTGTCCGGCGCGGTCTCCTGCACGTCCAGAGCCTGTTCGATCTGTTCGGTGGTGATGGCCCCTGCGGCGACGAGGTTCTCGCCGACGCGTCCGCCGGCTCTCGGCGGGTCGCGATCGGTGGAGTCGAGCGTGATTCGCCCGGCCACCACGTCGCGGAGCTTGTCGATCATTTCGGCGACGGGCGGCTGGGGAACGATATCGCCCTGGGGATCGGCCAGATAAGCTCCGATGGCTGCGACCTGGGCCTTCAAGATGTCCACCACGTCGAAGATGAGATCGATCAGCCCGGTCGTCACCCGGCGCTTGCCCTTGCGGCCTTCGTCGAGAAGCGTTTCGGCTTCATGCGTCAGGGAGTTAATGTCCCGCAGGTTCAGGAAGCCGGCCATGCCCTTGATCGTGTGGAACGGTCGGAACAGGTCGTTGATCTTGTCGGTGTCGGTCGGCGTCCGCTCGACTTCGAGCAGGGCGGCTTCGATGGCCTCGATGTGCTCGGCCGCCTCCTCCGCGAATCCCTTGACGAAGTCGATCTCGTTCGGGTTCAGCCTCAAAGGTTCGGAGGCATACGTCGCGGATTGGGCTTGTGGCAAAGCGGCGGGCGGTGTCGGCGGACTCGGCCGAGGCCGAGCGGGAGTCTCCATCCGCTCCGGCGCCGGAGCGTCGACCGCGGCGAGCCGGTCTTCGGTCGGGGTGGAAGACGAAACGTCGGAGCCGGTTTCCGCGGGCGCGATTGCCTCGAGTTGTGTGATCTGATCGGTCACGGACTTCAGCGTGGAGTCCGGGTCTCGGGCCTCTCCGAGGATGAGAGCTTCGAGCGCCTGGCCGAGAGACGACAGAAGCTCGTCGGCCGGGGGTAGCGGACGGGGGCCGTCGGCTCCGAACTGTTCGGCCAATCGGTCGCACCAGCCGTGCATCTGGGCGAGTGCGCTCAAGTCATCGCGGGTGACGCGACGTGCGGTAGCCGAGAGCCGCGCAATCAGTTGGCCGGCCTCCCGCGGGTCGTATTCTCGTTGAGCCTTCCTCATCGCGAGCCCTCTGGGACGCGTTCCCCGCGCGGGCTGCCCCTCGGGTTCAAATCGCTATGGCCTGCAGCGCGTACGGGGGCTTTTCCCGTCTGTCGTCCGCCAATCCCGACCTCTGTATCGTCAGCATTGAACTGGGACTTTCGCACCACGAAAGGGACTCTCGCACGTCAGCCGAGCGCCATGCCGCGACGCGTCCGAGAAGTGCGCGCGTGGTTCTGCCGTCTGGCACCTTCGATCGCTGAGCCCGGTCGCGAGGTAGGGATTTCACCCCTCATGCGATCCTCGACGCGCGTCGCGGTTCCTCGATGCCTGCACGCCGGCGGCGATCGCCGCATTATGCGGATCGGGCCGGGGGATGCAGGGTGCATCCGCAATTCAGTGGCGAGCATTGGGGGGTAGTGGCCTGGGTGGCACGGGCTAACAAGTTAGCCCATGCCACTCCAGCCCGCCGATTCATGCCACTCTTTTGCGGATGCACCCGGGGATGCACGGCCGAAGGGCTGTCGCTTGCCTTTTATGGGACGTTCGGCCAAGATACGTCCCCGCCTTCGGGGCGGTTGTTCTCACCCAAATGAATCAGCGTTTTCAACGTTCAAAGGAGACCCAATGATGGATTTCCGGGCTGCTTTCCGGTTGCTGGGGCCGATCACGGCGATGTTTCTTTCGGGCTGTTCAGCCGTCACGACCGAGTCGCTGCTGAGCCAGATGACCGATCTGCGGCGGCTGGCGGAGCTGGACGAGCCGGCCTATACGACGAAACAGTTTTCGAGCTACGACCGCAAGTCGACGACGCCGGCCGACGCCGAAGCCTGGTTCGCCAACGCCGACCACGGCCAATTCATTCGAACGGAGAAGAACGACGGCCGGGACGAGAACGTGATGGCCGACATGCCCGGGCCGGGAGCGATCGTCCGGATCTGGTCCGCCAACCCCAAGGGCAAGATCCGGATTTACCTCGATAACAATCCAACGCCGGCGATCGAGGAGGAAATGACCGATCTGCTCGGCGGGAAGATGGCGGAGTTTCCCGAGCCGATCGCCGGCGAGCGGTCGCGCGGCTGGAACCTCTATTTTCCGATCCCGTACGCGCGGCACTGCAAGGTGACCAGCGACGCGAAGGACTTCTATTACCACGTGAACTATCGCACGTACGCCCCCGGGACGCCGGTGACCACTTTCAAGCCCGAGGATCTCAAGGCCCTGGCGGGACGGATCGGGCGCGTGGCCGCGGCATTGCGGTCGCCGCGACGGGCGGGCGAACCGTCCGGCGCCTGCGAGAAACAGCCATTCAACGCCGTGCTGGCCGCCGGGGCGCGGTCGACCCTCGCCCGGATCGAGGGGCCGCGGGCCATCCGTGCGATGCAGTTCCAGATCGCGGCGGGGGATCTGTCAGTCGCCGCCCGCGCCACGATTCTGCGGATCGAGTTTGACGGGGGGCAGACGGTGGAGTGCCCGTTGGGCGATTTCTTCGGCACCGCTCCGGGTTTGACCGCCTACGAATCGTATCCGATGGGGATCGTGGGGGGCGATCGGCCGGTGATGTGGTGCCACTGGTTCATGCCGTTCGCCCGGAACGCGGAAATCACCCTGCAGAATCTGAGTAAACAGGACGTCACCGTTCTGGGTGGCGTCACCACGGTCGACTACTCGTGGACGGATCGCAGCCTGTTGTTCCATGCGAAGTGGCGCATCGAGCGCGATCTGCCCAGTCGGCCTTTCAGCGATTGGACGCACCTGGAATGCAAGGGCAAAGGGCGTTTTGTCGGCGGCGCGTTGTACGTCGTCAACCCGGTGCGCAACTGGTGGGGCGAGGGCGACGAGAAGATCTTCGTCGACGGCGAGCCGTTCCCCAGCTTCTTCGGGACGGGCAGTGAGGATTACTACGGGTATGCCTGGTGCAACAACGAGCCGTTCGTACACGCGTATCACAATCAGCCGCGCTGCGACGGGCCGGGCAACTTCGGATATACCGCGGTCAACCGGTTCCACGTGCTCGATGACATACCGTTCACCAGCCGGTTCAAGTTCGACATGGAGAACTGGCACGCGAACAAGGAAACCCGAACGACTCGGGCGGCGGTCAGCTACTGGTATGCCAGGCCCGGCGGGACCGACTTCTTCAAGCCGATCGTGGCCGACGACGTCGCCCCGCCCCAGGCGATGGTCTATCAGGCTCCGCACCTTCCGGGCGCGATCGAGGGCGAGAAGATGCGTCCGATCGCCGTTGCCGGCGCGTGTCGGGCCAAGGATGCGGGGCCCAAGGCCAGCGGTGAGGAGATGCTGTTCTGGAAGGATGCCCAGCCGGGCGACAAGCTGGTTCTCGGCTTCGAGTCGCCGGCCGGCGGCAGAAAGCGTGTGATCGCCCGGCTTCTTGCGAACTCCACCTACGCTCGCGTGCAGTTGTACGTCAACGACGCGAAGGCCGGCGACGTTATCGATCTCTACAGGCCGAAGTCCCGGCCTCTCGACGAGATGGACCTGGGCGAATTCGAGCTGAAGAGCGGCGAGAACCGTCTGACCGTCGAGATCGTGGGCGCCCACGACGATGCCGAGAAGAAATATGAGTTCGCCATCGACTATCTGAAGGTTCAGTGAGACTCGCGGGTTGCGGAAAGAAGGGGGGTCTTCCGTGTCTCGTTTTGCGCTGGTTGCCTCGGTTGCGTTTGCAGGGCTCGCGAATTCCGCGCCGGCCGACGTGACGGTTCAATCGCCTCCCGTGCTCACCGGGATCGACGTTCTGGTCGAGGAGGGTTTCAAGCAGCTTGCGGGCAAGAAGGTCGGCCTGGTCACCAATCCGACGGGGGTGACGGCTGAACTGCGAAGCACCATCGACGTGCTGCACAAGGCGTCCGAGGTCCGGCTGGTCGCACTCTTCGGGCCGGAGCACGGCGTTCGCGGCGACGTGTTCGGCGGGAGTGCGGTGGCGGACGCGAAGGACCCGGCGACGGGCCTGCCGGTCTACTCACTCTACGGCAAGACGCGCAAGCCGACGCCCCCGATGCTGAAGGGCCTGGATGCGCTGGTCTACGACATTCAGGACATCGGCTCGCGATCGTACACCTTCATCAGCACGATGGGTATGTGCATGGAGGCGGCCGCCGAGAACGGCATCGAGTTCGTCGTGCTCGACCGCCCGAACCCGCTCACCGGCCAGCGCCTGGAGGGCCGGCCGCTCGATCCGCGGTACGCATCGTTCGTCGGACAGTTCCCGATCCCCTACGTCTAC
The DNA here is from genome assembly GCA_026647385.1 of Phycisphaerae bacterium. Taxonomy (GTDB): domain Bacteria; phylum Planctomycetota; class Phycisphaerae; order UBA1845; family PWPN01; genus JAPKGY01. Next base: position 5,486 of record JAPKGY010000221.1, read on the forward strand.
GGGATGACCTGCGGCGAGCTGGCCCGGATGATCAACGGCGAGGGCTGGCTGAAGAACAACGCGAAGTGCCGGCTCACCGTGATCGCCATGCGCAACTGGGAGCGATCGATGTGGTTCGATCGGACTCGCCTGCCGTGGGTGCCGACTTCGCCGCACGTGCCGCGGGCGGATACCGCCATGTTCTACGCCGCCACGGGGATCATGGGCGAGCTTCAGGTCGTCAGCGAGGGCGTGGGTTACACGCTGCCGTTCGAGTTGGCGGGGGCGCCGTTCATCGCCGACGCCGAGGCGTTCGCCCGGGAACTGAACAGCCGCAACCTGCCCGGTGTGACCTTCCGTCCGATGCACTTCAAGCCGTATTACATCGATCGGATCAAGGATCAGGATTGCGGCGGTGTGCAGATCCACATTACCGGCCGGGACAAGGTCGAACTCACCACCATCCAGTTCCACGTCATGGACGCCGTCCGCAAGCTGTACCCCAAGGT
>JAPKGY010000222.1 GCA_026647385.1 Phycisphaerae bacterium
GAATTCCGGCACCACGGCTTCGATTTCATCACAGCTCGCCAGCACGGCGCCGCTTCAGACCGAGGTGGTCAACGAGGGCGACTACCGTGCCTTCACCAATGAGTGGGGCATTACGTGGAAGATGCCGGTCGAGGGCGGTTTGTACTTCGATATGCGCCGCCACCCGCTGGCGGACGCCGAGTCGGTCGCGGACATCGAGAAGTTCCCGTGGCCCGATCCGCGCGACCCCGGGCGGTTCGGCACGTTGAAGGAGCGCGCGGATCGGTACGTCCACCAGGAGCACAAGGCGTATATCCTCGGGCGACATGCGGCGGGCATCTTCGAGGTGGCGTTGTGGATGCGGGGCTTCGAGAAGTTCTTCATGGATCTGGCCCTGGACCCGGCGTTCGCCGACGCCCTGCTGGATACCATCACCGATCTGAAGATGGGCTATTGGGAGAAGGCGCTCGAGGCCGTCGGCGAAAACGTGCTGGTGGTGTCCGAGGCGGACGACCTGGCCACGCAGCGCGGGCCCATGATCTCGATGGAGATGTACCGGCGGTTCATCGCCCCGCGGCACAAGCGACTCTTCGATCATCTGCGGCGCAAGGCCAGGTCACGGTTTTATCTCTTCTATCACACGTGCGGGGCCGTCCGCGATCTGATCCCCCTGCTGATCGAGGAGGGGGTGGAGGTCCTCAACCCGGTTCAGCTCAGCGCGGAGGGCATGGACAGCCGGGACCTCAAACGGCTTTACGGCAAGGATATCACGTTCTGGGGCGGCGGCATCGACACGCAGCACGTCCTGCCCAACGGTACCCGTCAGCAGATCCGCGACGAGGTCCGGCGGCGCATCGAGGATTTCGCCCCCGGCGGCGGGTTCGTGTTCAACACGGTCCACAACGTTCAGGGCGACGTGCCGCCGGAGAACTTCATGGCCATGTGGGAGGCGCTGCAGGAGTTCGGCGGGTATTGATGTCTGTCCTCGGCGTGCTCCGGTCCCGCGCCGGCCGGCTCACTTGAGGTATTTGGCGATGAACGTGGCTGCGTCGCCGACGGTCTGGACGGCCAATGCGGCGTCCTCCTCCATCTCGATGCCGAACTCTTCCTCGAATCCGGCCACCAGTTCGATGGACTGTGAGGACTCCGCGCCCAGGTCGAACACGAAGTTCGCATTGTCCTCGATGGTGCCCGGATCGAGCCCGAGAACGCGGCCGGTCACCTTTTTAACTCTTTCGAGAACTTCACGGCTTGCCATGGCTCAAATCTCCCGTCTTCATTCGACTTTGTTTCCCGGAACTGCGATTCCGGCATCCTCGTATCCCTCGCCCCTCGTCCGGGCGGATTATTGCGTCTGCAGGCGGATGCGGACGTCGGCCACGTGGGCGCCCTGACCGCTCGGGTGGACGATCAAGGGGTTGATGTCCATTTCCGCGATGCGCGGGAAGTCGGCCGCCAGTTGCGACAGCCGCTTCAACGCGTCCTCGATCGCGTTGACGTCGCTCGGTTCCTCCCCGCGAAGGCCTCTCAGGACACTCGATGCCCGCAGGCCGTCGATCATGTCCTTGGCGGTCAACTCGTCGATCGGCACGACGCGGAAGGTCACATCCTTGAACGCTTCGACGTACAGGCCTCCCAGGCCGAACATGACCACGTGCCCGAAGAGCGGGTCACGATTGATCCCCAGGATAACCTCTTTGCCCGACGGGATCATCTTTCGGACCAGGAAGCCCGTGATGTCGGATTCGGAGACGGTCTTCAGCACGTGTTCGCGCATCGAGACGAACGCCCTGCGGACCTCGTCGGCGGACTGGAGGTTGAGGATCACGCCGCGGGCGTCGAATTTGTGAATGATCTTGGGACAGACGATCCGGAGGACGACGGGGTATCCCGTTTCATCGGCCGCCGCGGCGGCCTCGTCGGCGCTTTGGGTAAGCCGGAAGTCCACGAGGGGAAAACCGTAAGCCTGGAGGACGCGCAGGGCGTCGACCTCGGTGAGATAACCGTCGGGTGCGTTGTCCAGGATCGCGCCGGCCTCGGCCTTTCGGGCCGGGTATTGCTTGACGGTGCTGGGCTTGCGTTGCAGCCATTCGCGGTAACGGATGACGGAGGTCATCGCGTCCGTGGCCCATTCCGGGAGGATGTAGTGCGGGATTCCCGCCTGCTGGAGGATCTGGATTCCCGGCGCGACGTCGCGGGCACCCATGAACGAGCAGGCCAGGGACTTGCCGCTGCCCGCGAACCGTTTGTGAACGTTGCAGACGGCGTTTGCGATCTGGGTGATGTTGGTCATGGACTGCGGCGTCAGGATGACGAGGACCTGGTCGACGTTCTTGTCGGTAAAGACCGCCTCCATGGCGGCGATGTAGCGATCGTCGCGGGCGTCTCCGATGACGTCGATGGGGTTCTTGATGTTCGCGGCGGCGGGCAGGGCTTTCTTGAGTTTCTTCGTTGTGTCGGAGGCAAATCGCGCCAACTCGAGCCCGCGCTCGATCGCCGCGTCGGTGGCCATCACGCCCGGGCCGCCGGCATTGGTGACGATGGCGATCTTTCGGCCGCGGGGCAGGGGCTGATAGGCGAGCAACTGGGCGGTGTTGAACATTTCCTCGAGCGAAGTGCACCGGATGATGCCGGCCTGCTCGAACACGGCGTTACACACCCGGTCCGAGGCCGCCAGGGCGCCGGTGTGCGACTGGGCGGCGGCGGCGCCGGCGGGCGTCCGCCCGCCCTTGATCGCCAGGATCGGTTTGGGGCGGTCGCCCTCGCGCGTGATCCGCCGGGCGACCTCGATCAGTTGGCGGCCGTGGGTCATCTCTTCCAGGTACATCAGGATCACCGACGTCTGGGGGTCGGTGGCCAGGTACTCGAGCAGGTCGACCTCGCCGACGTCGGCCTTGTTGCCGAGGCTGATAAACTTGGAGAATCCGATGCCCTTGCCCTGGGCGTAGTCCAGGACCGCGGTGCAGAGTGCTCCACTCTGGGAGAGGAAGGCAATCTGGCCGGCGGCGGGCATGGCCCGGGCGAAACTGGCGTTCAAGAGCACGTCCGGCTCGGTGTTGATCACGCCCAGACAGTTCGGCCCGATCAGCCGCATGCCGTGTTCATGGGCGATCGCCTTGATGCGGTTTTCGCGTTCCAGGCCTTGCGGTCCGACCTCGCGGAAGCCGGCCGAAATGATGACGGCCGCCCGGATTCCCTTCTGGACGCACTGCAGCAGCGCCTGCTCGCAGACCGCGCCCGGGAACACCAGGACCGCCAGGTCGACCGGGTCGGGGATGTCCAGCACGTAGTCGTAGGCCCGAACCCCGGCGATGTGCCGCTTGCGCGGGGCGACCGGGTAGACGACGCCCTGGAATCGTGCGGAAAGGAGATTCACGAAGATGTCGTGGGGAACCGTCCCCGGTGTGTTGGTCACGCCCAGCACGGCGATCGACTTTGGCCGGAAAATCGCGTCCAGGCCGTCGTGTCTGTCCGATGGTTCGTCAGGTTGTGGTGACATTGAATTTCTCCCCCGGATCGCAGCAAGTCCGGTAGAAGATACCGGGATCGACCGGATTTTCAACCTGCATTTAGGGCCGGGTCGAGTGATACGCTTCAGCGTTGTATTCCCATTCGCCCGCGGCGGTGGGTTTTTCCCGATGGTGGCCTGATGCTATCCTATGACGGGTCGGGTCCTGCCCGGATTTGCGAGGCCTGGGTGCGGCGGGTCCGGCTCGTTTATCGAGAGGAGTCCGATCATGAAACTTGGAACTCTGGCCCTTTTGTCTGTACTGATAACTTTGGTTTGCGCCGTCGCCCTGCCCCTGTGGGCCGAGAATGCCCCCACCCCGGAGCCGGCGGCTCCCCAGGCGGGTCCCGTCAAGACCCTGCTGCTGACCGGTGGGACGGTCCACAAGGGGGTCGAGATCGGGGACATTCTCCAGCAGGTCATGGAGAAAACGGGCAAATTTGAGATCACCCGGGTAAACGAGGACCTCGATGCCCTGATGGCGGAGAAGGTTCAAGCCTACGACCTGGTGGTCTTCTACTGGACGATGGGCGAGATTACCGAGGCCCAGAAGCGAGGCCTGATGAACCACATCGCCTCGGGCAAGGGCTTCGTGACGTTTCATTCGGGGGCGGACTCGTTCCGCGGTGATCCGGATTGGCGGGCATTCGTGGGCGGGTATTTCACCGGCCATCCGAAATTCCGCACCTACCAGGTCAGTATCACCGAGGCCAAGAGCCCGATCACCGAGGGGATCGAGGAGTTCATGATCGAGGACGAGCAGTATTTCCTCGATTACAGCTCCCAGGTCACGGTGTTGGCCAACGGCCTGCACAAGGGCAGGACCATGCCCGTGATGTGGACGCAGGAATGGGGCAAGGGGCGCGTTTTCTACTCCGCGCTGGGCCATAACCCCAAGGCCGTCAAGCAGGAGATGTTCCAAAAGACGGCGATCCGCGGGATGCTCTGGGCGGCCGGGCGCGAAGTGAAAGATCCGTGATGCTGCCGCGGAGGGGAGACGGCGTTTGACGCCCCTCAATCGTGTGATCCGACGTCTTGCGTGAAAACGTGCGAGACGAGATTGTTCTCGTGATCCTCATGCTGTTCGAGCATGGCGATAATGTTCCGAATCCTCGCGCACACATCCCGGATGTGCAGAGTCTGGCTCGGCTCCAGGCCGGCGACCTCAGCGTTGACGGAGGTCATGATCTGGGAAAGTTGCCGGTGCTCAACCGTGAAGGCATCCACTTCCGGCTGCAGGGCGGGACGGATCTGGAGCACCGCCGTCAGGTAGCCGCCCTCCTCCTCGAGTGCGAAGTGCTGCTGCATATGGGCCCTGAATCGCTCGAACTCCTCCTTGAGTTCTCGCAGCCAGGGTTCGATGTTCGTTCGGGGGATGGCGGCTACGTGCTCGGTGAGTTGCGCGATCAGGTCGAAGGCTTTGGCGTGTTCCTCGCGGATCCAGCGGGCGATGTCCGAAGGGCTGGGCATGGTGTATCTCCTGGGAAACGGGCCTTCGAACCCGGCAATCAACACTTTTCTTTATTATAGCCCTTCGGACCGGGGCGACCAAGCGGGAGGTCTGTTTCCATGGTGCCGGTGGACGGGGTGGGCGTCGGTGTGCTAGATTCTGTATGGCCCTGTTTGCCAGGAGGTGAGGCCGTGAAAAACTTCTGGCATTTCGCGGCGAAGCGTCTTGCCGTGTCGATCGTTGTCGCGTCGCTCTCGTCGGGTTGCGGGCGGAGCGAAACGGCGGATCCGCCGGCGGCATCACAGTTCCCCGCGGTTTCGCCGGAAGCCATCGATACGGAACCATCCCAAACAACAGGAGAGGCGCCGATGAACAAGTTGGCTGTCACGAGCACCGCGTTCGCCCACAACCAGGCCGTGCCTCGCAAGTACACGGATGACGGGCAGAACATCTCGCCTCCGCTCGCGTGGATCGGCCTGCCGGACGGCACCAGGGAGCTGGCCCTGATCGTGGACGATCCCGACGCCCCGACCCCTCAGCCGTGGGTTCACTGGGTGGTCTATCACATCCCACCGGGCATGAAGGGCTTTCCGGAGGGGGTGGCTCCATCCTTGCGAGGGCCCGGAACCATCCTGCAGGGCAAGAACTCATGGAACAAGGTCGGCTACGGGGGGCCGGCACCGCCTCGCGGCCATGGGCTGCACCACTACCACTTCAGACTCTACGCGCTCGATGCGTCGCTCGATCTCGAACCCGGTGCGAGCAAGGAGATGGTGCTCGAGGCCATGCGCGGGCACATCCTGGCCGAGGCGGTCCTCACCGGGACCTATCAGCGGTGAACGGCGACGAGGTGGCCCTTGCCGGACAAGCGCCAGCATCGAGGCCCGAATCCCGAAGACGCTGATTCGTTTGCGCCGCGGCATCAGCCGATGCTCCGCCAGGCGGTGGAGGACCTGGGTTGGCTGCTTAGTCGCGGGTATGCGGAGAAGTCCGCGCTCAAACTCGTCGGCGACCGCTACCAGTTGAACGAGCGACA
>JAPKGY010000223.1 GCA_026647385.1 Phycisphaerae bacterium
GGCAACGCAATGACGCCGTCGCATTGCGCCAGGATTGCGGGACTGATGCCGTCGAATTCATGGCCGACGATCAACGCCAGCGGAAAGCGGTAGACGCAGGCGCGATAATCTGTCTGAGAGCCGCCGTCGCCATAATAGAACAGCACGTCCCCTGGTGGCGACTGGGCGAACGTTGTTTGCCCCAGCGTGATGGACACAAATGCCGTCAGGATGGCGGTTCGTGTGATCCGAGTGATAGAAGTCATTTCTGTACCCCCGGGCTTCCGACCCGTCGACACTACACGGTTAGCGGACTGCAGAAAAGCTCGCTATTCCGAAACCGCCAGATCCAAAGGACTAGCGGTTCGCCGCCGATACTACGGTGGACTCAACAACTCAAAACGAATCGTATCCCCGAACACATGATTAGCCGGCACGGCGTACCAGGGCGGGTTCAACTGCGGGCACTCGAAGTCGCCGCGCAGGACGTTCCCGCCCAGAGGTTTCAGAACCAGGACGTAGGTACCCGCAGACAGGGCGGTCGTATTGATCTGGCCCTCGAACAGGGCCTTCGGACCCAACGGGTTACACTGCGGGTATCCGTTTACGTGCATACCGACTCCCGCCGTGCAGGTGTCCGTGCTGAACGCCTCATAGCCGGCCCCCATACCCATCAGTGTGCCGGGCAGCACACTCGTGCCAGACGGCCGGTCGGCAGCGAAAGGATACTGGAACATCGTCATTCTCGGTCCGCCGTGGGCCCCGTCGTCGATCACCCGGCCGCCCAGGTGGCCGTAGTTGCCTATCCAAAACACGCTGCAAAACGCGGAATTCTCCAAGGGGTCGGCCCCCAATGCGGCCCCGCGAACTCCATCGGCGTCGCCGTCGTTAATCAGGCTGAACCAACCAGGCTCGGTGACAGATCCGGCCACGATCGGGACGAGAGAGCCTTCCGCGGTGCCCGCGCGCAGTTCCAGATCGAAGGCCAGGCCCGCGGCGCCGTTTGGCCGGAAGCCGTGCCCCGGGCCACCCGGATTCTCATGGAAGCCGTACACGCTCACCCACACGTCCCAAGTGATGACTTCGCCCACGTCGTATTGCTTGCCGTCCTGCGGGTCACCACGATCGAAGCCCGGGAACGTGATGTCGCCCTCGTAGGTGGCGACGTGGTCATTCCCGTCCAGTTCGAGCATGTAGTTGACGACGCTGCCGAGGACGTCGCAGGCGTCCCCGATTCCGTCGTTGTCCGTGTCGGCTTGGTCGGGGTTGTACTGGAGCAGGCAGTTGTCGCTGCAATCGTCCGGCACACCGTCCTTGTCCGCATCCGGACATGCCGCCCGTCTCTCGGGCGGCCGGCTGCATCCGTTAGGGCAGTACCACGAGTTACAGGAAAACGGGCAGGCGTCCGCGCACGGGTCCGGGTAACATACGTCGCTATAAGCTTGCGAACTTTTTGATAGGCCGAGGATAACGCCCAGTCCCAGCAGCACCCTGATTCGGTAATGCCTGACGGCACCGCGTCGACTTATGCGGCATCTGGCGTGCATGGTGGTTCCCTCCTCCCGCTCGATAGGGTTGCGCTTATCTCTTGCGTTCGTCAGCATTGTCGGCTCCCGGTGTTGCTGAAACAGGCTATTGCCGGGCATTGGTCTGCGCGCGTCGAACGATGGCCGCATGAGAACTGTTCGAGAACCGGGTCACGATCTGGTCGCCGATGGACCGGATCTCCTCCGCGGGGCCGCCCGATTGGCGCAGCCCATGCCAGATGTACCAATATGCGGCGGCCAAGCTGTCGGGCGCGAGCCACGAATCCGGCTTGCCGGTGTGAGCGTCGATGACCGCCTGGAAGTGGGCTCGGGCCTCTGCCCAGCGGCCTTGGCTCTGAAAGGCCCTCCCCACGTAAACGTGAGCCCAAGCGCTGGCCCGCTCGAAATGGAGAGTCTTGATGGCCGCCGCACTTCCGTCGCCATATCGTCCCCAGAACTCGGCCGCGTGCTTGATGACCTCGTCCGACATGCCCTGCCAGGAGTAGATCTCGATCTGCATCACCTCGGCTTCCGCCCGGGTGCCGGCTTCCTGGTCCCACCGCATGACCGTGAGGACCTGTTCCTGGGCGGCTTTCCACTGAGCCACTGACGGGCGGCGACCTTCTTTGCAGAGGGCCATGCACTGCCGGATCTGCCGGATGGACTCGAGCCAGCCAATCCGGCTGGCCGCTTCCCGGGCCACGGCACAGGTCGGCGCGATCGTGCCCACGCGGTTCATGATATCCTCGTACAGTGTCCGGGCTTCGGGATACTGCTTGAGCCGCCAGAGCATGCCGGCCTTGGTCTTACGGGCCAGCAGGGCTCCGGCGGTGTCCGGATATTGCGTGATGGCGGCGTCAGCAAGCTCGCCAGCCGATTTCGAGTTCCCTTGTTTCCATGCCCACTTGGCCTGATCGGAGAGTTGGGCGGCATCAGCTTCCTGGGCACGGAGGACGGCCAGGTCCACCCCTTGCAACTCGGCCTGGAGCGGCAGGATCTCGCGCAGGCGGTAGTACTCAGGATCCTCGGCCCGGAGCTGCTGAATCGCCCTGAGCGTCCCTTGAGTATCCCCGGCACCCCGGCAGAGGCCTGTCTTGCCGAGCAGTGCCCGTCGGAGGTTGCCCTTTGCGGAATCGAGCTTTGCGCTCTGCCCGTCCTTCCATCTGGACAGATCGAGGCTGATGAGGAACTCCTTGGCCGCCGACGCCGCCTGGTCGTAGAGCTGCACGGCCTCTGCGGCCCGGTTGGCTTGGGTAAAAGCGCTGGCCGCCTCCAAGAACTGAGCCGTCGCCAGTTCGTACTGGCCAGCGGCCATCGCCTGCTCGGCCTGCACGCGCAACCCCTCCAGTATCTTGGCTGTATACTGGGTGCCCTCGCCAACTGCCGCGCTCCCGTCAGCAGTGGAATCCGTCCCACTCGTTCCTTCGGGCTGAGGCGACGTCGCCCCCTCTTGGGCAGTGGCCCACCATCCCGTGACTACCAATGCGCCGACCGCAACAATCACTACCAGGACCCCAGGCAAAACCTTCGCCGCATTCTTCATAGAACCTCCGATCTGGCCCAGCAGCCGGTTTGGCACGCATAGCTCCAGTAGACCGTAGGCACAGTGCTTCCCCGTACACGCCACGCGGCAAATGGCCGCGCCATGCTGCCTTCAGCATGGGAAGTCAGCTTGTCCCGTGCTTGGCTGGTAAAGCCGCGATGTGTTCTACCAGGAATTGCCACCGACCCTCCAACCTGCCCACGAGGCCGCTTGCGGAGTGTACCTCCCCATACTCTGCAGAGGGGCGTGGGCAATGCGCAGTATGCCAGCGGCCATCATGGAGTCAAGAGGGTATAACGAAAAAAGTGGGATGCGAGCAGAAAGACGCCCGAGCTCCCAGCCGTTCTCCGCCGATCACGATCATCTGGCACGTACAGCCATAGAGCTGATGTTGCTCTACGACGACACGTTTACCTGGAAATCCCCATTTGTGGGTTGTGGATACCAGTATGTGCCGACGGAATTCCGTCGGGCCATTGAGCAGACGAGCAGCGGTCGGATGACGCCAATGCTGCCGGTGGCTACAAGGGGCAGTGGGCCAGTGTCTTATTGACCCAACAGGCAGGAGTCAACCCATGTATTCCCCAGGCCGCGAGGGATGTGGAACAGCCGATACCCGGTGCTTGTGTCAAGCGACAATTATCCGTTCCCGTCAGCGACAATTATTCCTCCTCTTCTCCCACACAAAACTGGTGGTGGTAAGTTTCTTTCTTTTTGGTTCTTTTTCTTTCTTTGTGAAATCCTGTGAGTTTCTGTGGAATTGTGAGTTTCTCACATTCGTTCGGTCGGTCACGCCGCCGAGGCGTCGGGCGGATCGGCCCGGTTCTTCTTGGCCTGCTCCATCCGGTAGCTGGGGATGTTCAGTTCCAGGATCACGCAGTGGTGCACCAGCCGGTCGATGGCCGCCGCTGTCGTCATGGGGTCCTTGAAGATGGCCTCCCACTTGGAGAACGGCAGGTTGCTGGTGATCAGGACGCTGCCCCGCTCGTACCGCTCGGCCAGCAGCGTGAACAGCACCTCCATTTCCTCCCGGCTCTGCTGCACGTAGCCCAGGTCGTCGATCATCATGGCCTCGTATCGGCCCAGTTTCTTGATCACCCGGCTGAGCCTCAGGTCCCGCTTGGCGGCCAGGAGTTCCTGCACCAGCAGGCTGCACGTGCTGAAGTACACCTTGCGTCCCCGGCGAACCAGTTCCTGGGCAATCGCGGATAACAAGTGCGTCTTGCCCGAACCCGGTTTGCCGAAAGCCAGCAGGTTCTCCCTCCGATCCACGAACGAGCCGTCGAGCAGACTCTGGACCTGCCGGGCCAGTTTGGGGGGCAACCGCTTCAGGTCGAAGCTGGCCCAATCCTTGTCCAGGTGTTGCCGGCGGACTTGCAGCTCCCGCTCGACCAGAGCCAGCAGGTAACGCTGGTAACTCAAGGTCTCCTGCTCAGCCTGGCGGGCCACTTCCTCGAAACAACTGCGAATCGTGGGTAGACGCAGTTCCTTCAAGTAACCCACGAGAGCGGCCTTCTCATCGTCGGAGCGCTTCATGAGGCCACCTCCTCGCTACCGGTCATGAGGGCGTCGTAGCCGGCCAGGTCCACGGGTTCCACTGTCACCTGGGTGGCCGACGGGATCTCCTGGCCGCGGCGGACCAGAGCCTCCACGGCCTCGAAGCTGATCGGCTGGCCCTCACGGAACAGGTGTCGCAGCGCTTCATCCACCCCCGCTTCGGTCTCGCGGGCTGCCAGATAGAGGATGAGCAGGTAAGCCTTGGATGCACGATCCCCGTGCGTCTGCTTGAGGCTGTCGTAAGCCATGCGGAACCGGCTCGTGGGGAACAGGTCCTCACGATAGCGGTACTGCTCGAACGCCCCGGGCTTGCGCACCAGCCAGTCGATGATGTGCCGGTAGGACACGCAGTGCTTGTTGCGGCCCCGCAGTCGCGGCAATCGTTCGATCAGCCGCTGGGCGTACCAGACCTCCAGGTGTTCGACGTACAGACGGATCTCGACACTCTCGCCGATCAGTCGGCTGGCAACCGAGTAGGCGTTGCGGTCCACGTGGATCAGGCTGCCCGAATCCACCGAAGCCTCGAACCGCTGACAACTCTCGTAACGGTTGTTCGGCAGCGAACGCAGGACGGCCAGTTCCTCCATGAGTCGCCGTCGCCGCCCGGCATTCAACTGGTCGATCAGTTCGCCCATGAAACGCTCATACTCCTCGCGACTGGCGAAGTCCCGACTCCCTCGCAGCATCAATGCCTGGTCGAGGGCCTGCTTGAACCGGTAGTGACGTTGCTCCACATCCCCGTTCTCATTCGCCTTGCCCGCCTGGATCTTGCGGCCGGTTAGGCCGTAGTGGTCCAGCAGGGCTTGGTAACGGCGAGTGAACGCCGGTTCCCGCTGTTGGTCACCGTTCCTCGCCAGGTTATTGACCGCCGAACTCAGCCGATCCGTGCAATGCTCGGCGGGGACGCCGCCCAAGGCCCACAGTGCGTTCTGCAACCCTTCCGCCAGGCTCTCGAAGCTCTCCGAGAAACAGACCGTGCACTGCTCCCAGTTCGAGTAGGTCAACACGAAGTGGTAGACCATGTGGTCGAATGGCTGGCCGGCCAGCGTGATCCCCAGATCCGAGAGGTGTGTAAAGTCGGATTGACAGAGTCGACCCGCCTGGTGCTCCTGGGCAAAGAACACCTCCTTGGCCGGGCCTTCCAACGCTCGCCAGGTCTTGATCCGCCGCTGAAGCGTTCGCATCTGGCCATCCTGAAACCGGCCCGGATACTTCCGCTGCAACGCATGGAACAGGGTATTGGCCTGCAAGCCGGGGTTGACCGCCAGCTCCTGCCGGACCTCCTCCCAGACTTCGGCGAACGGGTCCTCCCGCGTTCGCCAGTTGTGAGTAACTCGGACTTCGCTCGGCAACCTGCCCAACCGCCGATACTTGCGTGCGGTCTTCACGTCCAGGCCAGCCTGGACGGCCGCCACCGCCTGTGAGTTCCCTGTCTGCAACAATGTGAATAACCTCCTCACCTGCTGATCTTTCACCATCCGGATCCTCCTTTACGCCAAGGAGCATCTGGATAGCCGAAACCGTGACGATTAACAGGGAGGTTTAATTGTCGCTGGCAGGGAATTTTAATTGTCGCCCGTCAGCGGACATCGCGCCCGATGGAATTGGCCACGAAGTGATGGTACTCAAACCGGTCCAAGGCGATTCGCTGGGCGTGTTGTTGGTTCATCTTTCATCCTCGAACCACAAGACGCTTCGCGAATTCGTGAAACGTCTGCAAGGCGGGAGCGAGCTGGACCCCACGCTGGTGATCGAACTCTCCCGGCAAGGCATCGACGAAAAAAAGCGGGTCATCTACCGGACCCCGGTCGGCGACCTGCTGAACGACGAGGAGCAGAAGCTCATCGTCGAGCACGGTGATTTCATCCGGATCGTGCCGGCCGAGGGCCGGACGTGGGCTGAGACTCAGGCCGCGACCGGCGGTGAAGCCTCCGGCACAAACGCAGGCTCAGCCGAAGACGCATCGGGGCGTGCAACGAGCAAGACCGGCCAATGCTTCGTCTACCTTACGGGCAACGCACGCCGTCCAGGCGTTTACAGCATGAATGCCGAGAGCAGACTCACCCTATCGCAGCTCGTGGCCGCCGGCGGCGGTCCGGAGGAGGCAGCGGGCCCTCGCACGACCGTCGAGATCCTTCGACACAAGTTTTTCCGCGCCCCGACGGACGACGAAAAAACGCGATCGATCGTGAGGATACCGTTGTCCGATCTGGCCAAACCCGGAGCCGCGGACCCCTTGCTTGAAAACGGTGACCAGGTGCGGCTATCGACGAACTGAGCCACAGCCGCGACCAGCGGCCAATCGTGATTCGACACCGATAGACCTATTCATTCAGCAGGCTGGGAGTGTGCGGACTCCCGGTCCCGGTCGGCTGCCGCCGGCTTGGTTGTACGTGACGCGGGATCGGAAGTTAACCTGCCGGCGGCCCAGCGGATGGAGCGAATGACCAGTTCGCGATAGCTCGGATGACGGTAGATCTCCGGGCCATGCCCCGGCTGAATGAAAACCACCGGACTTCGCCCGTAGGCATGGGTCCAGCCGATAAGTTTGCTGCTCGTGGGATGATCCGTCTTCAGCAGCGGTTTCACGTCCGGGGACACCTCGACGAGGCCGTAGGTCTCATCGACAACCTCAAAGTCTTTCATGCCGAAAGTGATGGGATGCATGGGGTCGACGATTTCGACCTTGAATCTGGCACCGATGGTGTAATTGGATTCGGGATGGCCGTCGCGCTGATTGAAGTAGTACTCCCCACCGATGATCTGATCGGCTTCGGGCCAGTCCTTGTAGGTATTCAGCGCGTGGTGCAAGACGACCAGGGGTTTGCCCTTTTTCAGCAGGCTGAGCAGGTTTTCCTTCGTGCTGTCGGGGACGTCGCCCCACCACATGTCGAACCAGACCATCACGTCGTACTGGCCGGCCTTTTTCGGATCGAACCACTTCTGGGCCTCAGGCTGAACGACCTCCCGATAGCTGATGTCGGCAAGCCCCTTGAACATCGCGAAAAACGGGTCATGCTCAAAAGGGTGCCCGCCGGTGACGATCAGCACGCGAATGGGCTCGCCCTTGGCCGGCGACGATGCAGGCGCCCCAGCCGGTCCGGCGGCGAACGCAGCCGAGGACGTCGCCGCAGGGATCGCCATCAGGATGATCGCGAGCTTCCACATGGGAGCGTCCCTCCCCTCACAAGGTCATTTTCCGATATCACAACTGATAGGGCGCGCGATACTCCTTGGTGAGCAACTTGGCGGCTTCGGCATCGCCGGGGATCGTCTCGTTCTTGGCGTCCCACCGGATCTGCCGGCCCACGCGGTACGAAATGATCGCCAGGTACCCCAGAGCGGACGACAGGTGGCCCTGCAAGGCGTCCACGTTGGGGGTCTTGCGCGAGCGCATGCACTCGAAGAAGTTGCGCTGATGGAGCACGGTATCGTCGGATTTGTTTTTCTCTTCGTAATGCGGCTGGGTTTCCCGGCCGTGGAACATCTGGAACATGTGCCGGTTGATTTGCAGCACGCCTTCGGTCCCGGCGAATTCGATGCCGTGATCCATGTTCCCGAACCGCCGCCAGCCGCTCGTATGACTGAGCGAGTAGTCCAGGACGTAGTCCCCGCAATCGAAGACGGCATGGGCGGTGTCCGGGGTGTCGCGGGCATCCTTGAGAACGTAGATGCCGCCCGCGGTCGAGACGGACTTAAGGTTGTCCCCCATCGCCCAGCGGATGATGTCGAACAGGTGTACGCCCCAGGCATTGATCATGCCGCTGCTGTAATCGAAGAAGAAGTAGAAGTTGTAGTGGAACCGGGCCGGGTTGAAAGGCCGCTTCGGCGCCGGCCCGAGCCACATGTCGTAATCCACTCCCGGAGGGGGATCGCCGTCCGGGGGATTCCCCATGGTGCCGCCCAGCTCGTTCTTCGCCCAGCCGTTCCACGCGTGCACGGCCGTGATCCGCCCCAACTCACCGGCCTTGATCTTCTGGACGGCGTGCTGCCAGTGCGGGACCGACCGCTGCTGAAGGCCGACCTGCACCACACGATTCGTTTCCTTTGCGGTATCGGCGATGAGCCGCCCTTCATGAATCGTGTGCCCGATGGGCTTTTCGACATAGACGTCCTTGCCGGCTTTCATGGCGGCGATGGCCGGTATCGCGTGCCAATGGCAGCACGTCACGACGAAAACCGCGTCGATGTCCTTTCGGTCGATCACCCGACGGTAGTCCTTGTAACGTTCGGGCTTGCCGCCGGCTTTTTCCGCCGTTTTGCACGCCCGGTCGAGGTGCGCGTCATCCACGTCGCAGACCGCCACGATCTCGACGTTTTCCTGCTTGCCCATCGAGGTCATCTGCGAGTTTCCCCGCCCACCGGTGCCGATGACGCCGACGCGGATACGGTCGTTAGCGCCCAGGGCTCCCAAAGCCGGACCGGCTGCGGAAAGCGCCGCTGCCGTCGACAGGCCGGTTTGAATAAACGTACGACGCGAGAGGTGATGGACCGCCATTGGCTTGCTCCAGAAACTTTCGTTGCTCCTGATAACCGGACGGAAGCGGGAATCGTACCGTCCTGGCCGATTCAGATCAACAAGGGTCGGCGGCGACGGTTTCCGGTGGTCTCTCAGAGTCTCGACGGGACCGGTTCAGAGCCCGGAGCGGTTCAGAGCCCGGAGCGGTTCAGAGCCCGGAGCGGTTCAGAGCCCGGAGCGGAAGCGACGGGCCAGACCCGCGACCGCAGGCCGCACTTGCGCGCCCATGGAGTCCAATTGCGGTCGCTTCGCGACCGGACCCGTCGCTTCCGCTCTGGGCTCTGGAATGGCGCGGGCTCAGCCCGGTTGCAAAGCCAGGCTCATTTGGTATTCTGTGAGGATCGGCCCGGCGCGGGCCGATGGCTCACCGCAGCCGAAGCATCATCGATCCCCGATCGAAGGCCAATGAGGAGAGTCATGGCGGGTTACCTGTGGCGCGAGCGGCGGCGTCGGCGTCGAAGAGTCGTGGGCACCCTGGTGGTGCTGGCGGCGGCGGCAGTGATTGTGAGCCTGTGGGGCATGCCGGCGTGGCTCAAGCCGTCCCGACTGCTGGTCGGGCTCAGACCGGTGACCACGCAGACGTCGTCCGGCACGCCCGCGTCGGCCGGACAGCCCCGCCAGGAGCCCGCGTTGCACCCGGTACTCCCCCCCCTGCCCACGCGCCCGGCGGGCCGCGCGACCACCAGCCAGCCCGCACCGGCCCCCGTCGGCACCTCGTTACGGCCTGCGGTCCCGACGAGCCAACCCGCGCGCGCGAAGACCGAACCCACCGGCGCCGCCGGAAAAGTGGTCTCGCCGGTGACCCAGCCGGCCATCGACCTGCCGAGCGGCCCCCGGGGAGCCGCAAAACTGCTGGCTGAGGGGCTGGATCTGCGGAAGCAGGACAAGCTGATCGAGGCCCGGTCGAAGCTGAACGCCGCGCTGCACAGCAATCAGCTGACCGCCGCCGAGGTGCGGGTCGCGCGGGAAGCGCTGGCCGACATTGCCAACAAGACGATCTTCAACAAGGCGGCGATCAAGAACGACCCGCTCGTGGAATGGCACCTGGTGGTTTCGGGTGATACGGTCG
>JAPKGY010000224.1 GCA_026647385.1 Phycisphaerae bacterium
ATGCCTGCACAAGGAGGGCCGGGCGAAACCGGCTCACCGAGAACGGCACCAGGGGGCTGGATCGGTCGGTCCGGGGCTCCGGAATGGACGGGGGTATGTGGATCACCCAGCGTTGAAACGCCGGGCTGATATCGATCGTCCCGGCGGGACGGCGTATACGCTGAACGGGCATGGCGGCTTTGCCGCCGTACGGATGCAACGCTCATGAATTACACCCAACTGACCGAGAGCGACGTTCGGCACATGCTCGACACGATCGGGGTGGAGCGCGTGGACGACCTGTTCCGCGATATACCCGTCCCAGCCCGCCTGAACCGTCCGCTGTGCCTGCCGAGTCCGATGAACGAGCTGGAATTGCTGGCCGATCTGGACCGGCTGGCGGGTGCCAATCACGGCTGCGACGAGTTGACGTGCTTTCTCGGCGCGGGCATGTACGATCACTACATCCCGACGGTCGTCGACGCGCTGGCGAGCCAGAGTGAATTCGTCACCGCGTACACCCCCTACCAGGCTGAGACCGCCCAGGGCTCGCTGCAGGCGTTTTACGAATACCAGACGTTGATCTGTCAGTTGACGGGCATGGACGTGTCGAATGCGTCGATGTACGAGGGCGCGACGGCCGCCGCCGAGGCGGTCCTCATGGCCCGGGCGATCAACGGCCGACGGCGGGTGGTGCTGTCGTCGGCGGTCCATCCGGACGTGCGCGGCGTGATGACCACCTACCTGAAGCACCTGCCGATCGACCTGACGGTGGTGGAAACGACGGGCGGTTTGACCAGCCCGGAGGATCTGCGTCGCGCGGTCAACAATGAGACGTCGTCCGTGGTGATCCAGACGCCGAATTTTTTCGGCGCCGTCGAGCGGCTGGACCGGCTCTCGGCGATCGCCCACGAGTGCGGCGCCCTGGTGGTCGCTTACGTGGACCCGATCAGTTGCGGCCTGCTGAAGACGCCCGGCAGCCTCGGCGCGGATATCGTCGTCGGCGACGGGCAGCCGCTGGGGATCCCGATGTCGCTGGGAGGCCCGACGCTGGGTTTCATGGCCTGTCGGGGGGAGTTCATGCGGAAGATGCCCGGGCGGCTGGTCGGCGCGACGACCGACCGGAGCGACCGGCGGGCGTTTTGCCTGACGCTCCAGACGCGCGAACAGCACATTCGCCGCGAGCGGGCCACCAGCAACATCTGCACCAACCAGGGTTTGCTCGCGCTGCGGGTCGCGGTGTATCTCAGCGCGCTGGGCAGGCAGGGCATCGCCAGGGTCGCCTCGCTGTGCCTGGACAAGGCCCATTACGCGGCGGAACGCATCGCCGCCCTGGAGGGCTTTGAGCTGCGGTTCAACGCGCCGTTTTTCAAGGAATTCGTGGTACGAACGAGCAAGGACGTCGACCGCGTGGTGGCCCGCTGCCGGGAGCGAAAGATCCTGGCGGGCGTGCCGTTGCGGAGATGGTATCCCGATCTGGCGGATTGCCTGCTGATAGCGGTGACGGAGAAACGGAGTCGCGCGGGGATCGACGCGCTCGTGCAGGCGCTGGATGAGGCGTAAGCCGGACTGTGAGGGTAGCACGATGGGCTACGACGTTGAGTTTGTACAGGTAGCCGTCGACAAGGACGCATCGTTCCCGATCGACGCACAGGCGACGGGCGCACTGCTGCGAAAGCCGATTGCCTTCAAGGACGCCGGGGCCGTCTCCCGGATGCTGCTCAAGCTCGAAGGCGCGAAAGCGGGGCCGGGCGGCACGATCGACTATCTTGCGACGGGCCTGAGCTACGCCCGCTTCACGGTCGAAAAGGACCGCGTCCACGTGGACAACAATCTCAACTGCGCCGAGCTGCTGAAGGTCTACGAGAAGCTGCGAATCGAGCTGCCCGCGCTGCTGATCCGCGACCTGCAGAGCGGTCAGCTTCACGACGCAGCCAGTTACCGGGCGTGGTGGTCAAAACCTCTTTAGGAGGGTTTTTGAGAAGCTCGGGGACTGTCCCCCTTTCGCCGGGTTACGAGCAGCGTTTGGGCTCGCGATCGGGCCAGCGGGTCGAACGCCTGCCGCGAAATGGAGACTGTCCCGCTCCGTCGGGGCTTCTCACGCACACGCGAAGGAGACCGACGATGGCCGACAGAGCCGTCCAGGGTTCGGAGGGTCCGGCGGGGGCGGGGCTTGTCCCGCCGGAAAAGCTCATCTTCGAGCGAAGCACGCCGGGGCTCTGCGCGGTGTCCCTGCCCGGCGCGGACGTTCCTCCGGTCGATCGCAGCCGGGTGCTTCCACCGGAGCTGCTGGCCGACGCTCCCCCACCGCTGCCGGAAATCGGCGAACTGGACCTCGTTCGTCACTACACACGATTGGCCCATCGCCTCTTCAGCGTGGACGGCAACTTCTATCCGCTGGGCTCCTGCACGATGAAGTACAACCCGAAGATCAACGAGCGGGCGGCGGCCCTGCCGGGATTCACGACGCTGCATCCGCTGCAGGACGAGGCCGACCTACAGGGCATTCTCGAACTGCTGTACCACACGCGCGTGTTCCTGGCGGAAATCGCCGGTCTGGCGGAGGTAACGCTCCAGCCTTGCGCGGGGGCGCACGGCGAGATGACCGGCGTGATGATCATCAATGCGTATCATCACAGCCGCGGCGAGAATCGCATGAAGGTGCTCACGCCGGACTCGGCCCACGGCACGAACCCGGCCACGTGCGCGGTCTGCGGACGCCACGCGTTGACGGTGACCTCGAAGCCGGACGGGCGGGTCGATCTCGACGACCTCCGCGCCAAGGTGGACGAGCAGACCGCCGCCCTGATGATCACGAACCCGAACACGGTGGGCGTCTTCGACCGGCAGATCGTCGATATCGCGGAAATCCTGCACGCCCGGGGCGCGTTGCTGTACCTCGACGGCGCGAACATGAACGCGATCCTCGGCATCGCCCGGCCGGGCGATTTCGGCGTCGACGTGATGCACTTCAACGTACACAAGACGTTCAGCACGCCGCACGGTTGCGGCGGGCCGGGGGCCGGCCCAGTGGCGGTGGCTGAGCATCTGCGCGAGTTTCTGCCTGGCCCGCAGATCATTCGGCGCGACGACGGCACACTGGGCTGGGCGCCGTCGCAGCCGAATTCGATCGGCCGGGTCCGTTCGTTCTTCGGGCAGATCGGGGTGTTGGTTCGGACCTACGCGTACATCCGCGCGCTCGGGCCGGCGGGGCTTCGCGACGCGAGCGAAAAGGCGGTGTTGTCCGCCAACTATCTGGCCGCCCGACTCCGCGGGTCCTATGCGCTGCCCTTTGAGCCGCCCTACGCGCACGAGTTCATTTGCGTGCCCGAGTTCCGCGACCTCGGCGTGACCGAGCTGGACATCGCCAAGCGCCTGATCGACTACTCGATCCACCCGCCGACGATGAGCTGGCCCGTACCTCATTGCCTGATGATCGAGCCGACCGAGACCGAATCGCTGACCACCCTCGATCATTTCGCCGATTCGATGATCCGGATCGCCGAGGAAGCCCGTACGCAGCCGGACATTCTCCACCACGCGCCGCACACCATGCCGGTCCACCGGCTCGACGAGGTGAAGGCAGCTCGCCAACCGGACCTGCGCTGGCACCCCGAGCCGATCGAGAAGTCGCGTAACGCGCAGGCCCCTCAATCCTCCGCGTCACCAGCCTGAGCGAGCGTCCCGAATGTCCGCACCCGATTCACAATCCGCCGCGGTTCGATGGCTGATCGATCCCCCGCTCGACGGCCCGGCGAACATGGCCCGGGACGAGGCGATCCTCGCGTGCGTCGGCGAGGGCAGCTCTCCGCCCACGCTGCGGTTCTATCGCTGGGACCCGCCGACGATATCGCTGGGCTACTTTCAGGCGATCTCGGACTACGAGGCCCTGGCTGACCCGGCGGGCTCGCTCGCGGTTGTTCGCCGGCTCACCGGCGGCGGCGCGATCCTGCACGATCGGGAACTGACGTACTCGCTCACGGTCCCATCCGCACACCCGCTCATCCAGTCGGCCGGTCCGAACGGCCTGTACGCGCACGTTCACGCCGCCTTCGCCGCCCTGCTGGCCCGGTACGGCGTGCCGGTCGTCAACGGACCTGCCGGGCCGGGCGGCTGCTCGCACGACGGCCCGTTTTCTGCTTCGAGCGGCACAGTTGCTTCGATCTGCTGGCCGACGGGAGAAAAATCATGGGCAGCGCGCAGCGGCGGACGACGGGCGCGGTCTTGCAGCACGGGTCGCTGGTTCTCGGTCGCCGATTCGATCAGCAGCCCTGTGCAGCCGTCGGCGATTTTGCCAGCCTCGATGTCGACGCCCATCTGCCCGAACTGGCCGAGGTGATACTGGCCACGGCCGCGGGGCCGCCGGGAATTCTGACGCCCGCGGAAGCCGCGATGGCCGAGCGGTTGCGGGAAAAATACGCGGACTCCGCCTGGACGAGACGACGATGAGCGAGAACCTCGAAACCACGACACCGAAACCGCCGGTCCGCAAAAGCCGCCGAGGAACGATCGTCGCGATCCTCCTGCTCGTGGCGATCTGGTCCACCGCCATCGGGTATCGAATGGAGATCCGGGCGCAGTGGTGGGCGTGGCGACTCACGCAGGTCGAGGATCCGGCGTTGCGCGGTTACTACACCGCCTGCCTGTCGTCGATCGGCGATAACGCCCTGAGCGCCGTTCCGAGGATTCTGAGAAGCCCGGATGAATCCGTGCGACTGGCCGGCATACGAATCCTGCGGCACTGTCCGGACGGTCGGTCGCTGCAATACCTGCTCGTCGGCCTGGAGGATCCGAGCGTCGAGGTCCGCGATGCCGCCGCCCTCGAACTTGCCTTGCGTCGCGATGATGCCCGGGCCCTGCCCGCGCTCGAAGCCATGATCGACGGACCCGCCCCCCCCGCGCTGGCTGCGATGGTCGCGCTCGAACGCATAGGCGGGCCCGCGGCTGAAAAACTTCTGCTTCGACGACTCCAGCGCGCGACGGATCCCGATCTGCTCGCCCAGGCCATCGACTCCCTGGGCATGTTGGGGTGCAAGGCCGCCGAGCCCGCCGTCCGCGAACATTTGAACGATAGCCGCCCGCTCTCCGCGCCGCCGGCCTCCCAAAGGCGGGCCGAACAAGCCATCGCAGCCATCGGCGGAAAACTGGCCTCCCAGGGGCTGGACCCCGCCCAGCTCGCGGCAGCGGCCCGAACGGATCTGACCGTGGCCGCCGTCGCCCGGAGGGCCCTCGCCTCGATCGCAGGGCCCCCCGCCACCCGACCCGCGCCCTCAGAAACCCAACAAGACTTCTAAGAGTTCTAACGAGATCCAGCCCGGCGAATCCCCCGAGTTGGCACCGACTTAGCGAAGGCTGAACCGTTCCCAGTGCAGGACTTGATCGAGCGAGCGTTTCTGGATCGTGGAGACCTCGTCGGCATACCCGACGACGACCTGGGCGACGAGCCGCATGTCCGGCGGGGCGCCGATCATTTCGACAATCCGGGCGGCGTACGGTTTCTTGTCGCCGGCGACCCAGCAGGAGCCCAGGCCGAGGGCGGCTGCGGCGTTGAGCATGTTCGTGGCGGCGGCGGCCCCGTCCTCGAGGTAGTACTTCGTGGGTTTGCTGAGCACGATGATGCAGGCCGGCGCCTGAACGATGAACTTGCCGTACTCGTTGATCTCGGCCAGGGCTGCTCGCAGGGCGGCGTCGGTGACGACCACAAACTCGCACGGCTGCACGTTACGGGCCGTCGGAGCAAGCCGCCCGGCGTTCACGATAGCTTCGAGTTTTTCGCGCGCGACAGGGTCGGGCTTGTACTGACGCACGCTGCGGCGCGAGGTGAGCGCTTGCAGAGCTTCCATGGGCTGTGCCTCCTCTCGAGATCTCCGGGTGCGGCGATTGTAAGCCCGGCGCGCCCAATGGCAAGACACCGTTCGGGCTTGGGTCACACTTTCGCGAAGCGAAAAGCCCCGGGCCACAGGCCGGGGCTTCGTCGAAGG
>JAPKGY010000225.1 GCA_026647385.1 Phycisphaerae bacterium
AAAGCATTTCGAAGCTGACCACCCCGTCCCGGTGCACGATGAACTTGTTGTTGTCGCAGGCCAGGGAGAGCATCATCGGCTGTCGGTTCTGCTCGACCCGATGCACCTTCTCGATGGCCTGGGCAAACGTCTGATCCGGCAACGAGCGCACTTCCTCGAGGACGGTCTTCCTGCCCGCGATCCGCTCCCGGTAGGCGGCCATCGTCAGGTTCGCTTCCGCCAGCGATACCATCGCCTGCCTCGCAGGCACATAGACCGCCTGGTTCATCAGCACATCGTCGAGGCCGACCGCGAAGGCCCTGGACCCCTGCCGAATGCGCAGCACCGCGCGATCCGACTGCCACGAGCGGCGATCGATATAGCGGATCTTGAGCGGGGTGGATGCCCGCGCGTCGATCCGGGCCCGGATTTGACCGGCGAACTCCGCCGGCTCGACGAATTCGGCATCGTATAACTCGAGTTCGGTCTTCGCGGACGCGGCGTCGCCCTCGAACTGCAGCACGAAGTCGGTGGTCCTGACGATCGAGGCGGTATGGGCCTGCAAACGGCGGAACGCCGGCCAATCGTCGCCCGGCGGCAGGATCCAACGGATTTTCCACGTGCCGTTGCGCAGCTCCGGGTTGGCCTTCATGTTCACGCGGAACGTCCACCGGCCATCCCGGGGAATGAGCGTCCCGTTGAGCGTCTTCCACTGGCCCTGATAGGGCGACTTGCCGATCCAGCACTGCACCTCGGCCCGCTCGGCCAACTCGGCCGGCACCGGTTGGGCGAACTCGATCGCGATGAGCCGGACGAATCGCCGTTCGATCCATCGCAGGCCGATCGCCCGCCGGCCGTCCTCGCCGACCTGCACGACGTAGTGGCCCTGAGCGTCCGGATAGACGTCGGTGTCGAGGTAGAGTTCGTCTGCGAGAAACTCCTGGATGCGCGTCCGCGTCGCACCCTTCAATCGGGCGGGATCGCCCGTGATCACGCGGGCGAAACGGGCGACGTCGAACTTTTCGCTGGCCGGCACGGCCTTCATGCTGGGGTCGAACAGGAGCCGGGCATTCCCCCAGACACCGGCGTCGCAGGTGATTCCGTCGCGTGCATCCTTGAGCACCAGCCGCAATTCCAGCACGCCGGCCACCGGTACCGAGATCGGCTTCGGCGCATCACCCTGCCGCATCACGCCGCTGTCGAAGACTTTCTTGTCATCCGCGAAAACCAGAAACACGACGCTGCCGGCTTCTTGCGGCGTCAGAACGCCGACCTCGGACACGAACTCGCTGAACTGGCCGCCGAGGTCGACGACGAGTTCGCCGTTCGCGTGGTGACCGAGACCCTTCTTGAAGGACTTGCCGCCGACCCGCAGCGGGGAACCGGGCTGCCCCGGTGCGTGCGCGCCGCAGTCGACGCCCAACTCGCCCCACCCCTGCGAGACGTGAACGAGCAGATCCGATCGATCGCTCAGATACTCGAAGTTCTGGCTTCGCGCGGAGACCGCAAGGCCGCAGACAACCATCAGCGAAATCAGACCCGTCGACCGCATGGTTCACCTCCAATGGCGGCAGTATAAGCCCTCCGCGCGGGGCGCGAAGCCAGGGAAACAAGATCTGCGGGCAGCCGATCACAGGAACGGCAAACCGATGAAGAAGCTGAAGATGCGCGTATCGTCGTCATCGTCCTTGGCCAACGGATAGGCCAGGTCGAACTCCATCGGAACCGTTCCGAGAATGTCAAGCGTCAGGCGAACACCGCCGCCGACCGCCGCCCGCCAGTCCTTGATGCCGAACTCCTCCTCGACCGTGCCCATATCGGTAAAGAACACGCCGCGGACCGCCTTGGCCACCAGCGGGAAGGAGTACTCGGCTCCGGTGAGCAGCATGAAGTCGCCGCCGACGCGATTGTGGCGCAGGCCCTGCCGCGGGCTGATCCCGCGGAAATCGAAGCCGCGGAGCGATCCGATGCCGCCGGCATAGAAGCGCTCGAACACCGGCGCATCCCCGAAGATCTGACCGCCGCGGGCGTAGGCGGACACGATGCTTCGGCGGTCCTGCTCGTCGATCGCCACGGTCCAGTGCCGGGTGAAGCCCATGTTCGCCTTGCTGTAGAAGAAGTCGCCGCCCATGGCGCCGGCCTGCTCCCAGGACACGTTGAAGCGGTGTCCGACCGACGGGTTGAGCCGGCTGTCGGTCGTATCGTGGAGCAGCGAAACCTTGATGCTCGTCAGGAAGTTGCCGCCTTCGACCTTGCGGATGTCCTTGGCGGCGAAGGCTTGAACGTCCTGGACGTCGACGTACTCGCCGCGCAGCGCGATCTCGCCGACCCAGCCCGACAGCAATCCCTCCTCGAAGGCATGGTCGAAGCTGACGTCTCCACCCATGCGCACCTCGTCGTAGCCGTCGCGGCCGCGTTCGAACAGATACAGGCTCGTGCCGAACCCGATCGGCTGATCCATCAGATACGGCTCGCGGAAGTCGATCCGGAAGCGGTTGAACTCGGTGCCCGGCTCGAGCTGGAGGCGCATCGTCTGGCCGGCTCCTCGGAACGCGCGTCCCTTGAAGAACTCCTCCGCGTTGCGGGGCCAATCGGCGATGTCGAAGTTCTTGTTCTCCAGCACGATGTTGCCCACGATGCCGCTGTCGCTGCTGGCCCCGACGCCGGCGATGAAGTTCGTCGTCTGCGGGTTCTCCGTGACCGTCACCAGCGCATCGCGAACGCCCGGCGCGTTGTCCGCGGGCTCCATCGGCTCGATCGTCGCCTCGGTGAACAATCCGGTGTCCTTGAGGCGTTTCTCGGCCTTGTCGGTCCTGGTTGTATCGTAAATCTCCTCCGGGTGGAACCGCAACTCGCGGCGCACGCATTTCTCCTGCGTGCGCAGGTTGCCGTTGACCTCGATCCACCCCACGGTGAACTGATCGCCTTCGGTGATCGTCAGCGTCAGGATGACCTGGGCGGGCTCATCCGCGAACACCCAGCTCGGCGCCACCGTGGCGTAGATGTAGCCCTGAGAGCCGTACTTCGTCTGGATCGCTTTCAGGTCCGCGCGAAGGTGGGCGTCCACGAACGGATCGCCCTCCTTCAACGTCATCATCGCGACAATCTCCTCCGTCGAGAGCACGTGGTTGCCGCGGATGCGGATCTCCCGCACGTTGTAGCGCACGCCCTCACTGACCCGGAACACGACTTCCATCTTCTCGCGGGCGACGTCCAGGAACTGAGGCACGTACGTCACCTCGGCGTCGAGGTAGCCGCGTTCCCGGTAATACTGCTGCACCTTGGCTGCGTCGCGCTGGGCCCGGTCCGGGTCGTAGTCGCCCGTCCGGAAGATCGGGATCCACGACTTCGTCTCGACCTCGCCCTTCAACTCGCTCTCACTGAAGGCCGTATGGCCCTCGAATCGTACCTTGCGCACCTTGACGCGCTGGTTTTCGACGATCGTGTACACCACCCGCCGTTCGGTCTTCAGCAGATCCTCGTCGTAGGTCACCTGGACGTACGCGTACCCTTTCTCCATGTACTTGCGCTGGATGGCCTCCTGCGCCCGGCGGATCTCGTACAAGTCGAGGGGGTCGCCCGGCCCGAACGTCAGCGTCTCCATCAGGTCCTTGACTTTGAACTCCTGGTTGCCGACAAACTCGATCGCGGCGATCTCCGGCTTCTCCGCCACGCGGAAGGTCAGCCGAACCTGGCCGTTGACCGGCTCAGCCTCAGGCCGGACGTCGATGAATCGCCCGGTACGCAGCAGCCGGCTCACGTCGCCCTGGACCTGTTCCTGCGAGTAGGCTTGTCCCGCTCGACTGCGGATCTGGTTGCGGACGTAGGCCTCGTCGAGCTGCTCGAGCCCGAGGATATTCAGCTCGCTGATGAGTAGACCGTCGAGCGGAGACACCGCGCCGGCGGTCGGCCGGGGAGGCGCCGCCGGCACCGCCCCCGGCGCGCCCGAAGGCGACGTGGCTGCCGTCTGGGCCCAGACGACGGCGGCCGCCCCGATCAGTACGGAGGCCGCCGCGAAAAATGGACCCCTGTGTGCCCGCAATCGAGTAGAAACTGACTGGAACCCGATGCCTCGGAGTCTGTTTGCTCGCATGCTGAATGTCCCGGAGATCCGTTGACCGCGCCAGATGCCTGACGTGCGGAATCAGGCTGACGGGTATGATACGCCCGAGGGCGGACCTGTCAAAGCGAAGCTGGACCCGGATCCGCCAGGGGGCTCGCAAGATTCTCAGCGGAGCGGGGGCATGGGTCGCCGGGGCGGCCCATGCCACTCAGGCTGGAAGTCGCGAACGCCGCCCCAAGCCGGCTTGCTTGCGTTCCCGGCGGACATCGCGAACATAAGGGCCAACATGTGCGGTATCGCCGGTATCATCGACTTTCGCGGCCGAGCAGTCCCTCGCGATACCCTGCAACGGATGCAGGCCGCCCTTGCTCACCGCGGACCTGACGACTCGGGGATCTGGACCTGCCAGTCCACGGGCTTTGCCGTCGGGCTGGCCCATACGCGCCTGGCGGTCATCGACCCAACCCCCGAAGGCCATCAGCCCATGGTCGAGGGCGATGGCCGATGGGCGGTCGTCTACAACGGCGAACTGTATAACTACCGAACGCTCGGACATCAGCTTGCGACTCCCCTCCGCACCGCGTGTGACACCGAGGTCGTGCTCCAGGCGTGCATCGCCCGTGGCCCGGACGCCCTGACCTCCTTCGACGGCATGTGGTCCCTGGCGTTCATCGACACCGCCCGGCGCCTCGGTCATTTGTCTCGCGACCCCCTCGGCATCAAGCCGCTTTACTATGCCTGCCAGGACCACCGACTGGTCTTCGCCAGCGAGATGCGGGCAATGCGCTGCGTTGATGACCTGTCGCTGGAGATCGACGCCGAGGCTTTGCGGCTCTATCTGCTGCTCGGGTTCATCCCCCATCCGTGGACGATCTATCGAAACGTTCGCAAGCTGCCGCCCGGCCATCGGCTCGACTTCGACGCGACCGGCCCGCGCGAACCGGTGCGCTTCCATCGGCTCTCACCCCAGCCGGTCCGCCCCGTCGACTACATGGACGCCTGCCGCCGCCTGCGATGCACGATCGAGCAGGCCGTCATCCGCCAGTGCATCGCGGACGTGCCGCTCGGCGCCTTCCTGTCGGGCGGACTGGATTCCGCCGTCGTGGTCGCCTCTCTGGCACGGGCGGGCGAAGGCGTCCACACCTTCAGCATCGGATACACCGATCATCCGCGATACGACGAAACCCGTTACGCCCGCATGGTGGCCGACCGGTTCGGAACGGAACACCGCGCGTTTTCCCTGAGCTTCCGCGACGTCCTGGCGGCCGTCGAACCGACGCTGAACCACCTCGGGGAGCCTTTCGCCGACAGCTCGCTGCTGCCAACGACGCTGGTCAGCCGGTACACCCGCGAGCACGTCACCGTCGCGCTCAGCGGCGACGGAGGCGACGAACTGTTCGGCGGGTACTGGCGCTATCTCGGCCATCACTACCTTCAGCGCTACCGTCGATTGCCTTCCGTGCTTCGTCGCGGCCTGATTGAGCCGGTACTCAGCCTGGCGCCGGCGTCGCGCGGCACGCGGTTGCTCGATCGGTTGCGGCAGGCACGCAAGCTGCTCCGCGCCGAGGGGCTCGAACCGATCGACCGCCACCTGGCCTGGGCGACGATTCTGGAAACCCCCTGGGCGGAACGATTGGCGGGTGAAGAGTCAATAACCTCTTCGCGAGCGCTCTTGAGGAGCCTCTACCGCGCCGCCGCCGGCGATTGGCGCGACGGGGCCGAGCCGGCCGAGCCGCTCGATCGCATCCTCCTGGCCGACCTGGCCGTCAGCCTTCCGGCCGACATGCTCCACAAGGTTGACATCGCCAGCATGGCCCATTCCCTGGAAGTTCGTGTTCCACTGCTGTCCACGGACGTCGTCGACCTGGCGACCTGCCTGCCGATCGACCACAAGCTG
>JAPKGY010000226.1 GCA_026647385.1 Phycisphaerae bacterium
TCGTTCCTCGCGCGCCAGGCCGGCATCGGCAACGCGCTGACGCTCGACATCGGGGGCACCAGCGCCGACGTGGCGCTGGTGATCGACGGCCAGCCGCAGTTCGGCACCGGCGAGACGATCGGCGACTTCCAAGTGTCCGTCTCGAGCGCCCGCGTACTGGCCAAGGGGCCTGACGGACTTGTCCGGCTGTACCTGGCGAGCCCTGAAGCGGGCCGCAGCCTCCGCTCGTCGAGCACGATGCCCGCCTCGATGCCGGCCGGGAGTTGGGTGATCCGTTCGGCGGTTACGCGCGATGGCGTCGAGTTCCGGGTGGACGGCACGACGAAGCTTGCGAGTGCGACCGACCAGGCGGTTCGGCTGGCCGTCGTTGAAGACGAGCGGCGGATCGAGTTGTATGCGTGGGCGTTCGATGCGGCTGAACCGAATCCGCGCAAAGCAAACGCCGGTTCGTGGCGATTTGTCTCGTCGGACGGCCGGCGTTTCAAACCGCAGGGCGTCTCGGGAGTGATTCGTTCCGTGGCCGCCGACAGCATCGTCGCGATCGCAGAGGGTTATCGTGCATACGTATCCAGCGACGAGGGGATCGGGTCATGGGTGTCCGCGGACGGTGCCAGATGGAAATGTGACAAAGGCCCGCGAATCCTGGCGGGACGTGAGGCGTCGGTGACCCGTCTGAAGGATGGCTCATTCGTGATGTTGTATTGTGCGGCGACGGACCGTGGGGAAGCGGCGAGCCGGCCTTCGATGGGGGCCATGACCGGAAGCGGTCAGACATCCGGACGGCAAGGGCAGGTTGCGGCCGTTGTGCTGGACGGTGAGGACCCTCATCCGGGCGACGAGGTTGGCGGCGGCGAGCGGAATGCCGGTGACCCTGGAACCGAGCAGCCAGTGCCGGCGGACGAAGCGTTTGGCGAGTTGCCGATGCCGCCGCGGCCGGACTTCGTGAACCCGGTGAACTACGTGCAATGGCTCAAGCAGCAGTTTCCTCCGGAGGCGGAAGGCAATGCATTCGATGCGTACGCGGCGTTCATGCCCAACATGTTACCCGGTGGGGCCGATCCCGAATGGTGGCCGAGGCCGTTTACGGATGCCTTCTACGACGGGAAGCTCGGGCCTTGGCTGCCGGAAGAACATCCGGAATGGGAGGCGGCGCATCAGGCACTGGAGTGGCCTTTGAGTGCTTTTCGGGATGCAAGCATGCTGCCGAACTTCACCATGCCTGTCGATCTGAATTCGTCCGGAGGGACCATCCCTGAATCGGAGCAAATGCTCATCAGCATTCTGCTGCCGGGTCTGGCCCCGTGCCGGATGATGGCGAAGGCGACGCTGGCGGACGGCTGGCGGGCGCCCGGCGGGGTTGTGGACGGCGACCGGATGCTCGAGGGGTGGAAGGCGGTCCTCGGAAACGCGCGGCAACTGTCGGGCGGGCCCTTTCTGATCGGCGAGCTGGTCAGTGTGGCCGAAAAGAGCCTCGTTCAACAGCATGCACGGGAGGCGCTCGCCCGCAACGTGTTTCAGTCGGCCGAACAAATCACAAAGGCCCTGGATACCTTGAAGGAACACGACGCCAGTCTGGGCCGCGAACCGAAATGGATGGTCGCCGAATGGGCGGCTCAACTGGATGTGACGCAGTATGTGTTCAGCCCGGCAGATCCCGATGGTCAACCGAAACTGAACGTGGATCGAGTGGCCAGGCTGTTTGCCGAGAGTGGATCGTCCCTGGGCGAGGAGGATCGCGCGCGTTGTGCGACGATCGGCCCGGAGGAGGCTTACAAGGCC
Organism: Phycisphaerae bacterium; assembly: GCA_026647385.1. Lineage (GTDB taxonomy): Bacteria > Planctomycetota > Phycisphaerae > UBA1845 > PWPN01 > JAPKGY01. The sequence goes on from JAPKGY010000226.1 coordinate 1,780, forward strand.
ATCGAGGTGTTCGAGAATCACTGCCGCGAGACCGCCGAGTATTACCGAATCGGATATCCCCAGGTGAAAAGCAAGGACGTGGAGGCCATGCAGATGAAGTACATCGAGCAGAGCGAGGTCGCCAGAAAAATGCTGCCTTCGCTCGCCCGGGCGTACACGTTGACGACGCGGATGGAGGCATCGCGTCGGGCGACGCAACTGACGTACGAAGTCCATCTGTTCAAGGCCCGCAGCGGGCGCTGGCCCGCGTCACTCGATGAGTTGCCGGTCCCCACGGGGGACTCGTCGCGGACCGATCCGTTCAGCGGCGGGGATTTCGGCTATCGGCTTACGGAGTCGGGGCCGACTATCTACTCGCTTTCGGAGAACGGCCGGGACGACGGCGGAGTGCATTCGCGCCGGTGGAGCGACGGAGTCAAGAACGAGACGGACTCGGACGATTTCGTGTTCTGGCCGGTGCAGGAGTGAGGAAAACGCCGAAAGGCAATCAGAAGCCCAAGCGACAGCGCGGGGTCAGGTCGCGGAGCGACCGTATCGGTCACGCCCACGATTCACTCGGAAGCCGTAAGAGAGAAAAAGTCGGAACGGCAAGAAGGCAGAACCACTGCGAGCGGCCGGGGGTGCGATGAGGAGCAACTACGCGGCTCATGAGATGCGGTATCGGCAGTTGAGGGCGGAAGGGGCCTCCGGCTGGACGACGGATGACGAGGTTGATCAGATTATGGAGGAGGTCGAGGCTGCGCTGAGCGCGCCTTACGCGCCGCGGGGAGGAAGGGCTCTGGACCTGGGATGCGGAGCGGGCGAAGTGACGCTGTGATTGGCGGCGATGGGTTTTGAGGTCTTCGCTACGGACATATCGGAGACGGCGATTGCGTGGGTGAAGGAAAAGGCCGCTGAACGAAGCGTGCGGGCGGATTTCCGCGCAGCCAACGTGCTCGACCCGAGTTGCTGGCCCGAGGGATTCTTTGGTTTTGCTCTCGATAGCTTGTGTCTTCACTGCATTATTGGCCGAGATCGTGCGGTATTCTTGAATGAGGTTCGCCGGGTTCTCAGACCGGGCGGGCTATTGCACGTGCACACCATCTGCGGCCAGGTCACCGACCCGCTCGTCCTTAGGGATTTCGATCCGCTCTCCCGCTGCCATGTGATTCGCGGCGATGCCCTGCGATATATCGGCTTGGCCGACGCCATCCTCGAAGAGATTGCCGATGCGGGTTTCGAGATTCGCCGGTCGGCCGTACGCACTCGCGAAACGCCGAACGATCAGGACGATCTGATTGTCGACGCGACAAAGCCGGCCTGATGCTTCCCTCACATCGCATGTACGCTGCGCAAGGAGCCGCGGAACTCCGAAGGATGCAATCGGTTCGTTTGGGTTTTATGATTGGTGTGGCAGGCGGATCAGCTTCGCGGGGGCAGCGCCGGTGGGTCGATCCCCGGCCCGGTCAATACTCATCCGGCCCGACGGATCAGAACGGTAAAGAACTCGTTCTCCAAGCCGACCTCGTATTCTCTGATTATGGCATCGAAGATCGGCCGCATGACGCCGGGGGCAGCCTGCTTCAGGCTCGGGACCGTCCAGTAGAAGTTCCACGGGGATGGGAACGAGGTGACACAGATGGCTGCGGGTTCGCGGGCCTCGATCAACGCCCGCATGGTCTGGGGAGTGAGCAGGTGAAGGCGTCGCGCGCGCTCTTCGTCCATCTCCGTCGTCAGGCAGAACTTCGCCATCTCGGCGCGCGGCGTGGTCGCACGTTGTGCCTGAATGGCTACGAGCGGGAACGGCGTAAGGACCGTGTCCGTGGGCTGGGTGTGCGACTGTACGAATCGGGCGGCTTCATCAAGGTGCTGGTGGATGCCGCGGTGCACCGGTGGCAATGGCCCGAGAAGCGCCAGGCCCGCGGCGACGATGCTTGCGGGCAGAAGCCATCGGGCGAGTCGGGTCGCGGCGATCGCCTCCACGGCCCCGACGATCGCCAGTCCCAGCAACGGCGTGGAATTCTCGCCGTAGGGCACCTTCATGCAGAGTTGTGCCACGAAGCCGACGACCGCGGCCAGCATCAGCACGCAACCTCTTGCGGATGCTTTCCGGCCCGCGGCAACAGCTGCGACGACGCCGGACACCAGCAGCATCAACACGCCCGGGGCCAGCCAGAAGTTGTCCTTCACGATAAACCCCAACGGTGCGTCCAGCGTGGAGGCGGCGTGGTATTGGAAGTTCCAGAAGAGGAAGTTCTCCGGCGAGGCCAGGAAGAACGGCGCGTACAGGCAGCAGGTGATGGCCAGAGGCAAGGCAACCGCCAGGCATCGTGTCTTGATCGTCCTGGCATGGAGGATTTGGGCCGTCCAGAAGACAGCGACGGCCGGCGCCACGGTCAGACGGCAGCCGATGGCCAACGCTCCGGCGATGGAACACAGAATCACGCGCGCGAGCCCTTGCGGCTTCAAGTAGAGGGAGGCCGCGGCCAGAATCAGAAAGAAACCGGCCAAGGCGTAGGTCTTTCCGAGGCAGGTGAAGTAGATCCAGGCCGGGGACAGGGCGAAAACGCATCCACAGGCCGCGAGAACCGGCCAGCCGCCGGTCCGGAAGCCCAGGACCATCGCGACAATGAGAGTCAGCGCGCCCCACAGGGCGTTGACCGACCGCTGATTGACCAGGCCGAAACCCGCCACGCGCATTGCCAGACCGTTGATATACGGGAGGGCCGGCATCTGGGAATACGCGAAGTCACGGTAGGGCACCTCGCCGGACGTCGCCTTCATGGCGGCGAGGGCGTAGAAATCCTCGTCGGCGTTCACCTGGCCATTCAGAACATAGTACGATGCGACAGCCGCGTAGCCGCCGGTCAACAGGACCATGAGTGCCCCAGCAGCGAACCGCCCGGCTCGCGAGGGGGCCCGCAAGGACGGCGTGGAGTGCGACGGCGTCGGCGGAGCGTCCTGCCGGACCGGGCGCGGCTGGCCGTCTGGTTTCGTCTTCGAGCGTGGTTCGGGATGACGTGGCACGGGTATCCTCTGAAGGGCGTCGACTTCCGATTATGCGACCTGCCCCCCCTTGATCGTTTGTTCCGAGGGACGCGGCGCGGGGCGCAGAGACAACATAATCCCTCTCCGATCATGATGCCAATGAGAAAGATCGAGGGTTGCCGTGCCGGGAAAACTCAGAGTTAATCTTGTGGAATTCCTGCCGTTCGCGCGATCACCGTGACGGTGCGCGGCGACGTACCCGGGCGCGTTCGGCGTCGAAGGTGGTGGCGGCGGCGCTGTCGCCGAGGGTGCTGAGGGTGAGGACGGCTTCGATGAGCAGCGAGCAGGCCCAGCCGTGCGGTGCCGCCCAATAGTCGCAGTGGATCTTGGGGATCAACTCGGGCAACTGGCCCGTGGGGCTGGTGTTGGCCAGAGCGATGCGGAGGTCGCTCTTGGCCCGATTGATGTGGCCCTGGCGTTCGTCGGGATCGGAAGTCGTGGCTGCCAGTTGGAGTCGGCAGAGCGCAAGCCACAAAGTATTCACGCAGCCCGGGCCGCCGCCCATGTAGGATTCGCCCTGGAATCGCAGGATGGCCGAGCCGCCCTTGACCGGGCTGCGCAGCTCATGGTCGATGGTTTCCAGAGTGTCGACGGCCAGTTGGCGGGCCTGCGGATTGCGCAGATTGAGCACGCCCCACGGCTCGATGAGCCCCATGGCCGACGAGTCGAGCGTGTGGATGGGCTGGCCTTCGGGCGAGGCGCCGCGCAGCCAGCGTTTCCGGTCGGCGAGCCAGAAGTGGCTGACCATCGCGTTGTAGAGTTGGGCGCGGTAGGCCGGCCCGGTGCGATTCGGATCGATGCCGAAGACTTCTTCCGCCTCGACGAGCGCCGCGATGACCGCCGCCTGCGTATAGGGGAACGAGCCGACGCAGTTTTCCCACAGGTCCGTTGCGGGTTTGTGGAGGTAGTTGGTCCCGATGTGCTCGAGGATGGCTCGGACCGCCCGCTGGGCGATGGGGCGGTAGGACTCGACGAAGGCTGCGGCGTCGCTGCCCGCCCGGCGGGCGAATTGGCCTTCACGGCGCGAATCATGAGGTTCTTGGCGGTGTGTTCAATGGGGACGAATTGCGTGATGTCCGCGCGATAGCCCATGATGCGCAATATTGCGGCGCGGAATGAATC
>JAPKGY010000227.1 GCA_026647385.1 Phycisphaerae bacterium
CCTGCCCGTGGCGGTCGGTTCGGGTGTGACGCCGTCGAATCTGGCGGACTTCTGGGAGCCGGCGGACGTGTTCATCGTGGGCTCGTTCGGCAAACGCGACGGCCTGTGGAGCGAACCGATCGACCCGGACCGCCTCGCGGCACTGATGCGAACGGTCGAGGAATTGCGGGGGATGTAGTGGTTATGTCGATCATGCGGCGAGTCGGGGAGGCTTTTGTTTCGGCGTCGGCCGTCGTCGTTGGCGACGTGACGCTGGGCCGGGATTGCAGCGTGTGGCCCTTCGCGTGCATCCGAGGCGACGTGGCCCCCGTTCGGGTCGGGGCTCGCGTGAACGTGCAGGATGGGGCCGTGCTGCACTGTGCCCACGACGCGCCGCTGGAGATCGCCGACGACGTGATGATCGCCCACCGGGCGGTCGTTCATTGCAGCCGGGTGGGCTCGTTCACGCTGATCGGCACGGGGGCGATCGTACTCGACGGCTGCCAGGTCGGCGACAATTGCCTGGTGGCGGCCGGCACGCTCGTCCCGCCGCGAACAATCGTGCCGCCCGGTTCGATGGTGATGGGATCGCCGGCCAGGATCGTCCGCCCGATCCGCGACAGCGAGCGCGCCTACATCCGCAGGGGAATCGAGTACTACCTCGACCTCGCCCGCCGGCACGTGGCCGGAGAATATCCGCCATACGAGGCCGATGTATTATAGATGTCATTCCTGCCGAGATTCTCCTTTTGCCCTGACGAGAGGGAATGAAACTCCGATGGCTTTCACGGTGTAGTTGTCTGTAGGGGCTGGCATTCGCGAGGCGTTGGGGAGGCAAACCATGCCTGGCGGAATCGTGAACAGTATAAAGAGTCCTAAGGAGGTTATGGTCGTTCGGAGGGCGGAATCGCACGGCCTCGCTTCCTCGCGGGATGGGGCAACGCCCAATGAGAATAGCGTTTCGTGTTGGGTTGCAGGTGGGGCTGCTCTGGCGTCCGGCCTGTTGATGGCCTTCGCCTTCAAGGCCGAACCTCTTCATTATCTGGCCTGGATTGCGCCGGTTCCGTTCCTTTGCGTGTTGCCCGGAGTGTCGGCCGATCGAGTCTGGCTGATCGGTTCGCTATTGGGCTTGGTGTTCTATCGGCTGGGTGCGGATTGGCTTATTGCGATCGCGGCGTCACGCGGGGTTTGTGGCGGTTGCGGGTGTATGGACGAGGTGTTCGACGAAGAGGCGTGCTTTGCGGGCGTTTTCCTGGATTTCGGTGAGGTGGCCCGGGGCGATGGTCTCGACCATGAGCGGGCCTTGGGTGAAGCCGCCTTTCTTCAGTTGGGCGAGGACGGCGGGGAAATCGACCTGGCCGTCGCCGGGGTTGACGAACACGTTCTGGGGATGCTTGTAGTCCTTGATGCACCATCCGGTGACGAGGCCGGCCACCGAGGGGGCGTCGGCTGCGGGGTCGACTTTGCCGTCGGAGTAGTAGTAGATGTTGCCCGCGTCGTACCACAGGCGGAAGTTGCGGTGGTTGACCTTCTCGATCGCCTTGCGGCATTGCGGGCCGTCGGCGTTGAGCCCGCCGTGCGGTTTGAGCACGAGCATGACGTGTCTGTCGGCCGCGAAGTCGCAACACTCGGCGACCGTCCTGTAATAGGCGTCGTAGAGGTCGGTCTTGGCGATGCCGCCGAGCATCAGCGATTGGGATCCGACGGCCGAGGCGTGTTTGATGAGGTGTCGCAGCGCGTCGATGCCCGCCCGCGGCGAATCAGCCACGGGGATCTCGCCGCCGTACACGGTGATGACCCGCAACTGGTTGCGATCGAGTTGGTCGCGGACCTTGGCGATTTCGAGGGACGTACTCCGCGGATGAATCACCCGGCCACTCGGCGTGTGGGCGGTCATCAGGCCGACGTAGCGGTAGCCCGCCTGGGCGATGGCCTCGAGCGCGACGGGATAATCGTATTTGTCCCACGGACGGGTGGAGCAGCCGATCCGCCAGCGGTCGGCCGGTTGGCTGACGGCCGCGACTGCGAACGCTCGTGATCCGAGGATCGCGAATGCGCCGGCTCCGGCGGCGTGTTGCAGAAACGTTCGGCGTGACGTGGTTGTGGCGGTCATGGCATCCTCGCCGGGCGAAGCCCGCGGCTTTGGCCCCCGTGTCAGGCCGGGTCGATTTCGCTTACGGTCCCATCGGTGCGGTGGTGGTTTGCCGAGGCTCGTTCACGCCGCCGGGCGGCGGTGGAGCGGGTTTTCGGAGCGCCTCGACCCAGGCTTTGTGATGCCGCCATGTTCGCATGATGCGGTTGTCGAGGATCAGCGTCGGCGTGCCGCTGACCTTATAGTCTTCCAGCTTGTGAGCCGGGACGTAGCCCTTGCCGAGCTGCTGGGCTTCCTCGATATGCGCGCGAATGCGATTCAGGGCCTGCTCGCTGTCCATGGCCTGGGCAAACGCGTCCCCGTCGAAGCCGGCCTTCACCGCTTCCTTGACGAACCACTCCTTCTTGGCTCCCTTCATTTCTGCCCGGCGTGCGCCCAGCCAATCGTGCATCCTCCAGAAACCGCGGCTGCCGTCCAGGATCAGCCCCGCCTCCATCGCCTGGGCGCCGAGGCAGGCCTGCGGGTGCAGATTGTGTGTGGCGTAGGGGTTGCAGTCCGGACAGAGCGGGTAATGCTTGTAGATGATCTTGACCGCCCCGAACTGAAGCGACGCGGGAATGATGTATCGTTCGAGCCGCTCGTCGAGCTGGCCGCACGCGGGGCACTGGATGTCGCTGAACAGCACGAGGGTGTGGGCGGCGTCGGGCGGCCCGCGGAAGGGCTCGCCGTCGGTCACGACCGGTATCGCCGGCTCGTACACCCAGGACATGTAAGCGATCTGCCACACGTCGTCGTAGCGCCGGAACTGTTTTTTGTAGAAGTCGCTGTAGGACTTATAGGTGTCGATCTGTTTCTGGCATTCGGACCCCGACAGACTCTTGATGCGGGCTATGTTGGCCAGATTCAGCCAGAGAACGTGCTGCCCGGCCGTCGCCAGGAAGAACGCCACCAGCATGGCGAAGACCGCGCGGAAGGTCGGCCAGGGCTTCGGGATGTGAATCTGAGGCGGCGCTTCCCCGAGATCCATGGGTAAGCGATCGATCGCCCGCGGGGATCGCGGCCAAAGGAGCAGGGTGCCGACGAAGATCAACAGACTTGCGACGTGGGCGGCCAGACAATACGGGCACCAGACATCGAGCTGCGTCCACATCACGACATCGAGAAACGCGCTCGCACCCAGGCCGGCGGCCGTGACCATCAGATACAGGAAATACACGAAGAACCGCGAGCGGGTCGCGTAACCGATGAGCACCATCCAGCAGAGCACGAAGATGAAATAGACCAACCCGAGTTCCGCCGTCGACACGCTCGGCCTGCCCGGCGGCGTACCGAAGGGAAAACGGCCCCATGGACTCTCGTTGACCTTCTCGCAGTCCGAATGCGCAAAGGTGGTACAAAGCTCGTCCAGGAAGCCGGCATCCTCCGGAGCGGTGGTCGGAGTGTCCTGGGCCTGCGTTGTGGCGGGCTGCGTGGTCGGCGTCGGCGATCGAGTCGCATGACGATAAGCCAGATATGAACTGGCGAACGTACCCGCGCACGCGGCCAAAAACGTCACAATCCAAATGACGACCCGGAGAAAAGGCGATCTCACGACTGATCTCCCGTTCGTGTCACGCGCGTGTGCCCATCGCGCGCCGCTCGGCGGGCGGGACATCCGCCCCCCAACGCAGCCCTTTATTTGCAGCCGGCCGGACGACGGGCTACACTCTCGCAACCATGAGCAAGCCGAAAGCCATGATCGTTCGTACCGCCGGCACCAACTGCGACGAGGAAACCGCCCATGCCTGGGAACTGGCCGGTGCGGAACCCTGCCGCGTACACGTCCGCGAGCTGGCCGACCATCCCGACCGGCTTCGCGAAGTGCGGATTCTAACCATTCCCGGCGGCTTCAGCTACGGAGACGACATCTCCGCCGGGAAGATCCTTGCCTGCCAGTTGATCCATCACCTGTCCGACGAGCTGCGCGAGTTCGTCTCAGCCGGCAAGCTTGTGCTGGGTATCTGCAATGGTTTCCAGGTGCTGGTCAAAGCCGGGTTGCTCCCCGGCGGCGGGCCGAACGACCCGATCGGGCCGCAAACCGTGACCTTGACCCAGAACGATTCGGCCAGATACGAGGACCGATGGGTGTACTTGAAATCCGGGACGCGGGCGAGCGCTTTTCTGCCGCCGGATGTCATCCTCGAAATGCCCGTCGCCCACGGCGAAGGTAAGCTCGTGCCCGCTGACGAGCGGGAACTGCAAAGGCTGGCGACGGCTGGGCACATCGCCCTGACCTACTGCGACGCGGAGGGCAGGCGGGGGCCGTACCCGGTCAACCCGAACGGCAGCCGCATGGACATCGCCGGGCTCACCGACGCGACCGGACGCATCCTCGGACTCATGCCGCATCCCGAAAGGCATATGTTCCCGCATCAGCACCCGGAATGGACGCGGCGTCGTCGTGAGAATGCCGATGGACGGGTTATATTCGAGGCGGCCGTCAAGGCGGCGAGGTCGCTTTGAGCGGGCGATCCTCCCGGCGCAGCCGGGCGGTCCGGCGTCAGCTCGGCACGAAGACCGTGAAACATGACCGCGATCTATGAAAGTGAGTACGAGGAAACATTCGCCGGATTCATCGGCGTACGGCACGCCTTTTCGTTCTGGAAAGGGCGCGTCGCCCTGTACGCCATCTTGAAGGCTCTGGGGATCGGAGAGGGCGACGAGATCATCCTTCCCGGGTACACGTGCGTCATGAACGTGAACCCGATCATGTACTTGAAAGCCAAGCCGGTCTATGTCGACATCGACCCGATCACCTACAACCTCGACGCCCGGCTCGTCGAACGAAGCATCACCCCGAAAACGCGGGCGATCATCGCCCAGCATACCTACGGGTACGCTGCCCCGATCGAGGCGATCCTGGAGATCGCGTCGCGCCACCAGGTGAAGGTGATCGAGGACTGCTGCCTGGCGCTGGGGTCCCAATACAAAGGCAGGATGCTCGGTACGTTCGGGATCGCCGCCTATTTCTCGTCGCAGTGGAACAAGCCGTACACCACGGGCATCGGCGGGCTGGCGGTTACCTCGGACGACGCCCTGGCGGAGGCCATCCGCGAGCGGATCGAACGCGACCTGTACAAACCCACCTTCAAGGAAACCACGATGCTGCGGGCGCAGTTGGCGGTGTATCGCGCGTTCGTCTACCCGCGCACGACCGCCCTGATCACGAACGTGTTCCGGTGGCTGACCCACAAAGGCCTGGTCGTCGGATCGTCGGACATGTCCGAGTTCGCGCCGACGATGGCCCCGGACTTCTTCAAGGGAATGAGCCCTCTGCAGCAACGCGCAGGCCTGCGCCAGATCGCCAGACTCGAACGCGGGATAGGACATCGACGCGAAATGGCCGCCACGTACACGGAGTTACTCGAAGCCAGAGGCTGGCCGAGCCCCTCCCTGCCGGAGGAGCAGGATCCCGTGCTCGTGCGCTACCCGGTGCGCGTGGCCGACAAAGCCAAAGCTCTGGCGACCGCCGCCTCGCACTACGTCGAACTGGGCAGTTGGTTCGAGTGTCCGCTGCACCCCATCGAAACGCCGCTGCGCGCGTATGGCTACCAGGAGGGTATGTGCCCGGTCGCGGAGCGCGCCTGCCGCGAGGTCGTGAACCTGCCCACGCACCCCCGTGCCGACCGGACAACGGCCGAGCGGACCGTCCGATTCATCGCCGGCATCGGACCGGCAGCGGTGTCGTAGATCGCTAGACCGCAAATCCCCCGCGGGGCCCCGTTTTCGCGGGTGGGCTGATTGACTCGCAGCATCTGCGAGACGGCCCGACCGGCCGCGGGCGCGCTGAGGAAGGACTCGAAGAGGTCGAGTTC
>JAPKGY010000228.1 GCA_026647385.1 Phycisphaerae bacterium
GGGTTGCGGCGGGGTCGCGGGTGCGGACTCGGCGACGAGCGTCATTTACCAGCCTCCGGTTTACGCACCAGCCAACTGAAGAGCGACCCGTGGCCGGGCAGGAAGGTTCGCATCGCTGCGTCGATGACGAATCGCGCGGTCGGCCAGAACCGGCCGGTCTCGCCCAGATAATCCGTGGTCAGCAGGATGTCGACCGCGTAACCCGCCAGCGAACCGGCGATCAGTTCCCGCGGGTCGAATCCGATGGAGGTGGTGTCTCCTCGGGAATGAGGATCCACCAGGTCGAGCAGTTGACCGGCGGCGAGAGGTTCCGTAATCAACTGCTCGCGCAGAAGCGTGTCGTTGATCGCACTCAGGACAAGCAGGCCCTCATCGCCCGTTCGTTCGCGACGGCCGGCCGGCGCCAGCTTGGCGCGCAGGCGTCGCCAGTTCCGGCGCGGGTTGGCGTACCAGTGCAGGCGGTCGAGCGTTCTGCCCACAAGGACCAGGGCCGGACTCGCGAAGTAGGCCCGATTGGGTTCGAAGCCCAGCGCGAAGAAGCCGCCCGGTCGCAGTACGCGGTCAATCTCGGCGAGCACCTTGGGCGGGTCGGGCATATGATGCAACGCCGCGTTCATGGCCGCCAGATCGACGGAGGCGTCGGGCAGCGGCAGGCTCTGCGCATCGGTCGCGAGGCTGAGAAACGCGGGCGCGTGGGCTCGGCTTGCCCGCAAGGCGGCCCAGTGTTCTCGAGTCGTCCGGAGCTGCCCCTCACCCAGATCGACGGCCAGAAGTCGGTCGTGGGGTCTGAGATACTCGGCCAGCGCGCGGCTCACGAAGCCGCTGCCGCAGGCGACATCCAGGATGGTCCGGGGCCGATCGCCCGCCGAGGAGCCAGCCTCCTCGCGGTCGCGGGCACCGAGGCCGGCGCGGGCGACCGCGTGCCAGAAAGACCGCTGGACCCCGAATCGGCGGCGGTGGCTTCGCTCGAAGGAATCACGAGTACACTCGTGATAGAGCCGATTCGCTCGGCGGATCAAAGCCCGATCGTCTTGGTGTGCGACGGCGCTGATCATGGTGCGATTCGTTCCGATCTCCCTTCACGAGGCCGGGCAGGCCGCCGGCCAAAGCAGATTCGCATTCTCGAGTCGAGCCTGTAGAACCAGGTCCTCCCGGGCCTGAGCGCGGATTTCATTGCTGACGGCCCGCTCCAGGCAGGCCGGCAGCATGACGAAGATCCAGGCTCCTTCGGTATAGAACCGGCTGACGAACAGCCCCGCGACCGCGTAGACCAACAATGCCAGGCGATTGGCGAATACGAACAACTCGAACAAGTCGCCGTTGACCAGCTCCCGACGGACTCGATGATTGAGCCGGGCCAGCGTCCGCCAGGCGACGGCGAGCGCGGCGAGGTAGACGAGCAGTCCGGGTATTCCAAGCTCCGCCAGACAGAGAATGTACGAGTTGTGCGCATCGCGGTTGGCCAGGTCGGCGTGCGGCGCGTATTGCCCGATATACTGACTGAAGTGCCCGATACCGACGCCGAGCGGATGGTCCTTGACCATGGCTATGGCGGCCTGCCAAATCATGAGACGCGAACCCGCCGACCGGTCGCGCTCCTCGGCCGAGCTGAAGATCGTCACCATACGCTCCCAGAACCAGTTGTCGCTGAGGACGATGCCGCCGATCGCCCCGCAGGCCAGGACGAGTATGACCCATCTGCGGTGCCGTCGAGGGATGTACCAGATGGCCAGCACGCCGGCGATGATGCCCGCCACAAAGGCCGATCGCGCGCGGCACAACAGAATGGCGTTCATCGCGTAGGCGGCGGAGAGGAACGCCACCAGCTTGAACCACACCTTCTTCTGACGAAACACGATCGCGATAAACGGCATCAGGGCGAAAAGGTGGATGGCCAGACCGGCGGACTCGCGGAAGTCCGGGCCGCCGATGCCGTCGAGACGGTTCTTGGTGAAGGCGCCGGGCGGGGCGATTTTCGCTTCATGCCCGAGGTACAGGGCCATCAGACACAACAGAACGGTAAGCTGCCAGATCCGGTTCCGCGTCACCACCACGTGCGACATCATGAAGGTGAACAGGAAGACCTTGGCCATCTTGTCCAGGAAGAACTCCGTCCTGTTCGTCCAGTAGAAGCCTGTGGCCGAGGACAGCAGCATCGTCAAAAAGACGATCAGGCACATCCATTCGATCGGATGAAGAAACCGCCGGCCGAACTGCAGACGGTTCATGTTCAGAATCGTTCCGATGCCGAGGCACAATCCGCACACGTACGAGTAACGGATGCCGAGGATCTTCAGCGAGCTGCCCCACCACGTGGTCTCCGGATACACGTGATACAGCGTGAGGTAGCAGATCACGCCGATCATCGGCACCGCCAGCGTCAAGGCTGAACTGCCCAGGAAATAGGCCATGAAGGCGATGCTACGAAGCGGCATGGGTCAACGCCTCCCTGTTACGGTTGGACCCCGGAGGGCAAGCCGAAGCCTCCTCGGGAGCACCGGAATCCTGTGCGGCCGTCGGACCTTGCAGGACTCTGAGCATCCGCTGGGCCATGCGAGGCCAGGCGTACTGGGAAGAGACCATCGCTCTGCCGGCAAGCCCGATCGTGTGCGCCATAGCCGGATTCTGAAGCAGCAGGACGATCTTGTCGGCGAAATCATCGCACAGGTCAGCCACCAGCGAGCCGTTGGCTTCGCCCGTGGGCAGTCCGTCGACGCCCATCGACGTGGACACCACCGGACAGCCCGCCGCCGCCGCTTCCAGCACTTTGTTCTTGATCCCGCTGCCCGAGACCATCGGCGCGACCGCGACCCGGGCCCGGCTCAGCCAAGAACCGATGTCGTCCACCGCGCCGGTCACGACCACGCCCGGCAGTTCGCCCAGTTTGCGAACGTGCGGTGGGGGCGAGGCGCCGACGATGGCGAGCCGGACGGGATCGGGCGCATTGAGCCTCCGCGCCTGACGCCCGCCCATGGCTTTCCAGACCCGCGGCCAGATTCGTTTGGCCATCCAGCACGCGGCGCTCGCGTTGGGCGGGAACTGCATCGCGCCGGTGAAGACGACGAGGTTCTCGCGCCGCCCCTCAAGACGGGATCCGTGTGGAAGCACGACGCCGTTGGGGACGACGGCCGTCGCCAGGCCGGTGGCTGACGCCAGGCTTTCGGCATCGCGCGGGGCGACGGCGGTACACACGTCCAGCCGGCCTATCAGTCGAGAACGCAGGCGGCGAACGGCGACGGCCTGCTTGAGACCATCCGGTGATAACTTTCGGACGGCCGACATGCTCAGGTAGCTAAGCCACGGGTCGTCGATCATGTCGGCCACCAGACGCGGCGTGCGCCCTCGACGTCGATGTGCGACGGCGAGCAGGTAGACCAGCGAGATCGTATCGAAAGCGAAAACCGTATCGTACGACTCGGCCCGGGCAACCGTCGCACGGAGCAGGGGGGCTTCAATCCCGATGAAATCGAGGGCCTTGCGCGAGAGCCAGTCCATCGGCAACGGGTCGGCAGGCCGCGCATCGGACGTCGGTCGCGTCAAAGGCTCAGCCGCTACGACGTGGAGGTTGGGCAAAGCCAGTGCCGCCGCTTCGAACCGATGATCGCTCGGAACGAGGCAGGTCAGATCGCAGTGATGATTGAGTTCGCGCAGCAGGTATACGACGCGCAGCGTCCTGCCGTTGGCCATGACGGAAAGATCGATCGGTAGAGGGACGAGCACTTTCATGCCAGGTCCTCCGCGGTCATGGTCGCATAGGGGGAAACGTCCATTCCCGGCCAGCGGAGCAGCGGCCGCCGGGCGGGGGCTCCGCGCAGCGCCCGCAACGTGCGTTCCAATGTCTGGTCGATGCTGAAATGCCGGCTGACGGCTTCGCGAGCAGCCTCGCCCATCGCCGAGAACCGTTCGCGGCAGGCGAGCAGTGTCCGCAACACGTCCGCCAGCTCCGTCGGGTCGAAGCCCCGCAGTTGCCAACCCGTGCGTCCGTGGTCGATCTGTCGGGATGCTCCCGCGGTCGGCGTGGCGACAACGATGCGCTCGCAGGCCATGGCCTCCGCCAGCACCAGGCCGAACGACTCCGTGTTGCTGCAGAGGGCAAAGACGTCCAGAGCGCTGTAGAAGGCCGACATGTCCGCCAGGAACCCCGCGAACAGTACGTCGCGGCCAAGTCCCAGTCGCTCGACCCGCGCTTCCAGCGCCGCCCGGTCCGGCCCTTCGCCCGCGATGACCAGACGACAACCGATGCCGCGGCTGCGCAGCAAGCCGACCGCTGAGATCAGCGTCTCGATCCCTTTGCCGCCGATCAGACGCGCCGAAGTCCCCACGATCGGACGCTCGTCCGATCCACCCTCCGTTCGGGCCCACCGGGCGCGCAGCAGACGACGTTTCGTCGGATCAAATCGGAACTGTCCGAGATCGATCCCCGAGGGCACAACGCGGATGCGCTCGCGGGGTACGCGCTGCCATCGAACAAGCTGCCGGCGATCCTTCGTATTGAGCGCGATGACGGCTGCGGCCCCGGCGGCTGCCAACCGATGCCGCAACGTCTGAGGTACTCGCCACAGATGCAAACCTTCCAGGCGGCCGCCGAAGCGACGCGGAGGCAGCGCGCGAGGATCGCGCCCATCGACCATGTGATGGACCCAGACGCTAGGTATGCCCATGGCCCGGGCCAGCAGGGGAACCGTCCAGAAACGCGGCCGACCGGTCGCGTTGACCACAAGTCCATCCGGACGCTCGTCGGCGATGGAGGCGGTGAGCGCGCGGACGAAGCGGGCAATCGATCCGGCCTGCTGGAACGGAATTCGAACGACGTCGAGTCCGGTGCCGGTGAGCTTCTCGAAGACATCGTCGCAACCAATCGTTGGAGGGAGCCAGATGACGCGAGAGCGGATTTCCCGGCGCACGGCCGCCCGGGCCATGTTCACGATGTATCGCTCCGCGCCGCCGAAATCCGGTGCGTCGGTCACGAAGGCCAGTCGTTTGAGTGAACGTCCCACCATGCATCCCATCCGTGAGAGTCACCTCGCGCCGATCCGTCGGCGCGGTCTCCGGGGCCCCGCAAACGGACGCGCGCGGAAGTCCCGATAAACGCTCTCCGCAATAGATATCGGTCCCTGAAAAAACGAGTTGAGGTATGCCCGGACGGAACGTGAAAACCGACTCGGACAAAACGCGGCATGCCTCAGGTCACTTTCACAGCCGGGATTATCAGACGTTGTCCGCGGCCCGGGATTCCGGTTATCGGTCGTTTCAGGGACGGACGGCGTTCAGGCAATCCGCCCAGGCCGCCGCGATGGCGCGGCGATCGAAGGCTTCCAGCGCCGACCAGTCGCGCCGGCTGGTCAGCCGGCCGGCGAAGTGTTCGGAAATGACCTGGTCCAGTGCGGCGGTGGTCTGTTCCTCCTCCTCGTAGGGCGCCGTCGTACACGCGCCCGCCTTGATCAGCAGGTCCTCGGTTTCGCTGCCCGGCGGTACCAGGGCCAGGATGTGGGTCGGCAAAGCCATCAGCTCGAACATCTTGCCCGGCAGGCACCGTCGCGTGTGGTGGCAGTCCGGCGCGATCAGGACCGCGCAGGCGGACGAGCGGATCAGGTTGATGGCGGCGGTGTGATCCAGATAGCCGGCCAGCGTCAGCCATTCAGGACGATCGGCCTCCCAATAGCGTTGCTGCTGAGCGTCGAGCGTGCCCGCCACCACGAGACGGACCCGGCCTCGCCATTCCGGACGCCGATCCAAGACCTGCCGCAGAACACGCACGAGTCGGGTGAGCTCCCGTTGGCCGTAGAACGATCCCGCCGCCGCCAGCGTGCAGATGTTCGGTTCGCGTGAGAGGGCCTCGTCTCGGATCACAGCCCGGAGCAGATCGTCCCGGTCAAATCCGTTCGTGATCGCGCGGACAGCCGCCTCCGGATATCGCCGCGAC
>JAPKGY010000229.1 GCA_026647385.1 Phycisphaerae bacterium
GGGCATCCGCCGCTTCGAGCCGGGCGGATTCGACGGTCAACTCGGCCTCCAGAACCGCACTGCGAGCAAGATTCGTCTCCAGCTCGCTGCCGGCACCGGCTTTCTGCCGTTCGATGGAGATATCCAGCAGTTGCCCGCTGACGGTGAGGTTCTCGCGGGCGATGTCGTGTAGCTGCCCCCGGCCAACGGATCGGAAATAGGCTGCCCGCACGTCGGCGGCCAGTTCGGACGCCCGGCGCGCCAGGTCGAAAACCTCCCGATCGAGGGCCGCGCCGGCCACCTTCCGGCGGATCGGGATCTGCCAGAGATCGGCGATGTTCTGGGCGACAGCCACCTCGAGGTTTGCGAGCCCTCCGCCGGCCGGCAGCCTCAACGAACCCCCCAGCGACGGGTTCGACAGCAAACCGGACTGCACCAGATCCGCCCTCGCCATCCCGATGCTCAGCCACGCCGCCTGGAAGCCCGGGTTATTCAGCAGGCTCATCTCGACCGCTTCGTCGAGAGTCAGCCCGTCGGCCATCAAGGCCGTCACCCGCGATTGGATGCTCGCGTCGTCATCCGGACGATAGGCGGCTTCGATACCCGAGGCCTGCGTCGCGTGCCGCGCGGCCCGGTTGTAGTCCTCGGATGGATCCACGGTCGCGCAGCCGGCGATCATGAGACACAACCCCGTTGTTTCGATCAGGCAGCTTGTACGCATCGGATGCAATCCATGGAAGAGGATGACCGTGTACGATCGCGCGACCTCAAAGAGCCGCGGGCTTCCCTTGACACGCGACTCGCCGCGAAGCGGCTTTGTGCGGGCATACGCCCGCGTCGTGTGTCAAGGGCTTCAGGTCGCCGCGGCGACCCGCGCGGCCTTTCGTTTCGTTCGGCGTCCCGGGATCGCACACGGTCATCAAGAGACAACGATAAACCAACACCACGCGATTCGGCGAGACCCGCATCAGACCAAACAGGCCAATCGCCCAACAGGATAACCAGGAGAAGGGAAAGGAGGAATCAGATCAGCAACGGCATCGGCCAGTCGCTGCGCGGACCGCCAGGCGGAGCAAGTGCGCCAAACCGGACGGCATCGGATTGCACGTCGGGCGGGCAGAGAATGTCAACGCCGGCCAAGATCGCCACCGGCGCAACCGGAATCTCCGGACTCAGCGACGGGAGCGCGCGTGCAGGAAGCCGGTCCGCCAGAACCAGCCGACAGGGATCGTCAGGACACGCCTTGTCAGGCGGGGACGGCGATGTGGGACAGTCGGGACAACAGGGTTCGCATTCACAGGTGTGCCCGACAATGCCCGCGAGGCAAAGGTTGGGCCCGACAAAGAGGCACCAGGCGGCCAGCACGATGGAGACGAATCGATTCATCCGCTACTAGGTTAGGCAAAACCGGGGGTGCGGGTCAAGGCAGCCCACTCGCCGTCGGGGGACCGGGCAATGGGACGTCCTGCCAGCCCTGCATGCCGAAACGGATGTCCCGCTCGACGAATTCCCAGACCACGAGCTTCTTTCCCGCCAGCAGGTCGTGCTTGCGGGCCAGGGTTTCGCGAACCAGCGTCGAGGCCCCCCCGTCGTTGACGATCGAGGCCAACGGTTGTCGCAGGTCGCGGGCCAGATGGGCGATAAAACCCGCTGATCCGGGCTCGTCATGCTCGTAGATTCGCAGGAAGCTGTCACCGAGCACCAGGACCGAGGCGGCCGGGTCGTCGCGGTAGGGCTTGCCGTCGTCGCGGCGAATGACCCGGCCGCACTCCACCTGCTCCGGCCCAAAAAGCGCCTCGACCGGGGGACACCTGAGCATGCGAAGCACGTCCCCCGATCGGTCCACCACGGCTGGCTGAAGATCGTAACCCACGGTACCTGGGGGCACCCAACCCAGACTGCGAAGCTTGCGGGCAACGGCCTCCGCCGCCAGACGGGCGCCGTCGTTGGTCCAGTGGGTATCGCGGGCCAGGTACCACCGATCGTCGTCCGGAGAGCGGGCGGTCGATCGCACCTGGGCGAAAGCGTCGAACAGATCGGCGGTCTGCACACCTGCGGCGGTCAGGTCCGCCAGCAGCCGGGCGGTGTGTCGGCGCACGCGCGGATCGCAGGCCTCGGCCCGCGAGGTGAGCATGTCCGGGTAGATCGACGGCTTGCCGGGCACGGGCACGACGAGAAGATTGATTCCCCTCTCAGCCAGTTGATCGCGGAAAGCGACAATTGCGCGAAAGGCGGCTTGCGGGCCGGTCTTATCGGCGGGCTTGTCCGGGCAGCGCTCAAACAGATAGCGGGCGTCAGGCCTGTAGAACCACCAGCCCTGCCGCCCGACAAGTGCCTGCTCGCCGGTGTCCCCGAACGCAAGGTAACGCAGGTATTGCATCGGAGGACGGACGGCCTGCTGGACGACCGACTCGGCTTCAAGGTCCTTCTCGTAAGCACGGAGACTGGCGACCGTGGGGACGCGGGTGAACAGGCTGACCGCCTGCGGCGTCTCCCCATGCCTCAGCTCGCTGATCGCCTGGATCGGCGCGACGACGGCCACCAGGGCCAGAAAGCCGATGACCAGGAGGTAGTGTTGCCCGTGTCCGGAATTCACGTTGGGGGGACCTCAAAACTGGAAATACAGGAACGGATTAAACGCCTGGGTGAACATCGTGCCCAGGCCGACGCAGAATAACACGAGTAACGCGACCGATCGGACCCCGGTGATCCGTTTGACCCAGTCGATCGCCTGGATCGAGCCGAACGCCAGGACGGCGCACAGGGCGAATTGAGCGAGTCTCCCCGGATGATAGAGTTCACCGGCGAGCAGGATCGATTGCCCGGTCAAGCCGCCCCGGCCGAACATGGCCCCGAGATAGCCGGTCGCGTCCGCCAGGGTCTCGGATCGAAAGAACACCCAGGAGATCAGCACCAGAACAAAGGTCAAACCGATTCGGATGGGCCGGGGGAACCCGGCGTAGAGGCTCTTCTTGCCGAACATGCGTTCCAAGGCGAGCAGCAGGCCGTGGAAAGCACCCCAGATGACGAACGTCCAGTTCGCGCCGTGCCAGAGTCCGCCGAGCAGCATGACGAGGGTCAGATTGGCGTAGGTGCGCCAGGGGCCGAGACGATTGCCGCCGAGCGGGATATAGAGGTAATCGCGGAGAAAGGTCGAGAGCGAGATATGCCAGCGCCGCCAGTAGTCGGTGATCGACTCCGCGCGGTACGGGGCATCGAAATTGCGCGGGAACTCGAAGCCGAACATGCGTCCCAGGCCGATGGCCATGTCGGAGTAACCGGAGAAGTCGAAGTAAATCTGGAACGCGTAGGCGGTCACGCCGAACCAGGCGTCGAGGGCCAGCGGCGACTCGGCTGCGAAGGCGCTGTCCGCCAGGTTGCCCATCGGGTTGGCCAGCAGGATCTTCTTGGCGAACCCCAGGATGAACAAGGCGGCGCCGGCGGAGAACTTGTCGAGCGTGTGCGTCCGGTGGACGAGTTGATGGGCGATGGTGTTGTAGCGGACGATCGGACCGGCAACCAGTTGCGGAAACAGGGCGATATAGGCGGCGAAATCCCAGAAGGATCGGACCGGCGGCGAGATCTTGCGGTAGACGTCGATCGGATAGCTGAGGCTTTGGAAGATATAGAAGGAAATGCCGATCGGCAGCGTGATTTCGAGCATGGGCAGCGATTGGGCGCCGAAGAGAGCGATGAGCCGGTTGAGATTCTGCTCGGCGAACATGAAGTACTTGAAGAAGGCCAGCAACCCGAGGCTGGCGGCCGCGGCGACGACGAGGGCAGCCCTGGCCCGGCGTCGATTCTCGCCGGCTGACGCGATGAGGCCGCCGCACACGTAGTTGATGACCGTCGCCGCGAGCATGAGCAGGATAAACCACGGCTGCCACCAGCCGTAAAACGCGTAGCTGGCCAACAGGAGGAAGAAGTTGCCCCGGCCCGGCAGCAGGTAATAGACCAGCAGGACCGCCGGCAGAAAATAGAACATGAATACATACGACGTGAAGACCATGGAAACTGCCTCGGGCATCAATCCAGGAGTCGGCACGCAACGACGGGTTTCGGCACCCGCTCCATCCTGTTCCGTGCTTGTGCCTGCTCCGCGTTGTTCCCTCCGTGGATCTGCTTCGTCTTGTTCCGTGCTGCGGACTACCTGTTACGTCCGGCACACTCATTCCCCTCTCGGATTAATCTGCGTATTACTTCCAGGCTGGCCGAGGCGGTTTCGTCGAGGTTGGCTTCGCCGCCGCCGCCCCGGAGAGGCGAGCACATTTCGTACGCGACGTAACCCTTGAATCCCCCCTCACTCAGCCCCTTGAAAAACGATTTCAGGTCCACAAAGCCTTTCCCCAAGGGCACCGCCCGCACCATGTCCGGAGCACTTCGGTAATTGACCAGGCCCGGCATGTAGGCCCAACGCTTCAACCGCACATAATCGGCCAGCGTCGTCTGGACCATTCGCGGAGCCAGGAGTTTCGCGCAAACGTGGAGATCGTCTCCGTGAAGCGCCGGTGCCCAAGGATCGAACATGGCTTTGCAGTTGGGGTGATCGACGTCGTTGAGAAACTCGGCGTACGCCTCGGTCGAGACGGCTGTATCGTGGTGGTTCTGGACTCCGAGAATGACGCCCACCTCTTCCGCTGCAGCCGCACATTCCCGAACCGCCTGCACACACTTCTGCCAGTCTTCCTGATAATCTTCTTCCCCGGTCGAGTATCCGGTGAATACGCGCACGATCCGGGCACCGAGTTTCCGGGCGATCTGGGCAAGTTGCCGAACATACAAGACCTGCATCTCGACGAAAGGCACCTCCGCGGATGATCTGCCCGCAGTAAAGTCGGTGTACCCGGCGATGGTCGCGATCTCGACCTGATGTTCCTTCGCACAATGCCTGATTCGATCGAGAGCGGCGTCGTCGGCCTCCAGCACCGAGAGATGAGGGCGCTTGGCCATCAGTTCGACGGCGGAGTAGCCGAGCTTGGCCGCCTTCTGGATGAAGCGCTCGACGTCCAGCGCATGCTGGCCCCAGAGACCGGCGTAGCTGACGGAGAAAAGCGTCGGGGTCACGGGTCGTCTCCGCTACTGGATGACCTGGTTGGTCCAGACCGCCCAGTAGAGCGGGCTGTCGTCCTGGCCGTGATACTTGTTGATGATCGGTCCCATGTAGTAATCATCGAGAGGCGTGTCGAGGGCCATCCGGTGGATGTCGCCGGCGGCGAACTTCTTGAGATTGCCGCCGATCTCGCCGGAGCGGGCGTCGGCCGCCTGAGCACGCGGCTTCAGCGGATTGTACTGCCCGACGAGGATGGTCTTGCCGTCGATCCTGCCGCGATGCACTTCGAGCACCGCGTATTTCAGGATGTAGACGTAGTCGTAGAGGTTATTGGGCGGGAAGGTGTCGCGGATCTCCACGAGTTGCGCGGTGACCTCGGCGCTTCCCAGCGCGGTCACTTTCGGGTCGGCGCCGTCGTCGGCCTGCCTGCGGCACGACGTGCAGCAGAGGGCTGCTCCCAAAGCGGCTGCCACCAGCGTTATCGCGTACCTGCTCATCGCCTATTATCCCCTGCTTCATTCGCCGGAACGGCTCACTTCGCACCGAGCACGTCCCGGTAGGTCCAGTGGGGTTCCCAGCCGACGCGCAGCGAGAGCACGGGGCCGTCCCGGGTGTCGGGGTGCAGCTTGCGCAAGGCCTCGCTCTTGCCCGTGATCATCGGGGTGTCCTCGGTCCGAATCACGTGGATCATCGCCCCATCTTTCTCGGATCCTCCGCCGTCCGCCGACGACGTGGTGAAGAGCACGTACCGGTCGTCGGGCGAGGTGGCGCCGCCGTAGACGTGGCTGCCGTCCTCGCCATAGACCAGTCGCCGGTTCTTCCCGTCGCCGTCGGCCATCCAGAGCTGGGTCCACCCCTTGCCCTCCTGCCCCTTCGGCCGATGCGAGAAGATC
>JAPKGY010000023.1 GCA_026647385.1 Phycisphaerae bacterium
AGGTTTTTAGTGGTTAGTTTTGAGTTTTTAGTTGATGGAAAGTCTAATTCGTTAGTGATTTCTATGTCCTCGAACCGCAGATCCCATCCGGCGGCCCCGTATGCCTC
Source organism: Phycisphaerae bacterium (assembly GCA_026647385.1). Classification (GTDB taxonomy): domain Bacteria; phylum Planctomycetota; class Phycisphaerae; order UBA1845; family PWPN01; genus JAPKGY01. The sequence goes on from JAPKGY010000023.1 coordinate 108, forward strand.
GCAGAGCGTGCGCCGTCGGCCGAGCTGGTTCGCCACGCTCGCCAGCTCCCGCACCGCCCGCACGTTGCCGAACTGAGCTTGCGGATCCTCGCCGTACCGGTTCATCAGTGTGTCGATTCCCGGTACGTCGAACCACTGGTACAGGGACATGTTGTCCGCGACGCGGTAGCAGTTGGGCCATTCGTGCTCGAAATAATGACCGGTGAAGGCGAGGTTGTGGGCCGCGAGGTATTCGTGCATCGGCCGGCCCCAGCGTTCGTTGAACAGGTCCAGCAGGACCGCGAAATAGTCATGCCGCACCTTTCGCCATTCCCCCACCTCCAGCGACAGAGCCGGCAAGTGGGCCATCAGGTCGTATCCCCAGCGACTCCGGAACACCTCCGGCAAATCCGGCGTCCAGGGAAGAGGCCCCGCCGGGATAATCTCGGGCTCATCGGTGAAGCTCCCGGGAATTCGCTTTCCGAATTCGTCGCCGACGTGCTTTCGGTAGGGTTCGAACGTCACCTCGATGAACTTCTCCGTGACGCCTGGCCGGATCAGATCCACATAAAAGCGGTTTCCGTGCCAGGGTTTCAACTCCGCGAGCTTTACCCGGCATACGGCATAATCATCCGCCGGCAGCGATTCGCCCGCCTTCACGCGGGCCGTCACATCCTCGCATTTCCCGTCCGCCAGCCGATGGACCGCCGCGATGTCCGCCGACCACTCCGGAGCCTCCTTCTCCCGCTTGATCGCCAGTCCCTGGCCGCGCGACTCCGGCATCTCCTCCGGCACGAACCCGCCGGCGAAGCCCGACGGGTACGAGTTCTCGTCGTAGATCCACACGTTCATGCCCAGCCGCTTGCCCTCCTCCAGCGCCGCCTTCCACAACGCAAACCACTCTTCCGACAGATACGGCGTCATCAGGCCGGGGCGGGGGTGTACCCACATCTGCTGAATGTGCTGATCGTGCAACTCGCGGAGCGACCGGATGACCTGCTCCTCGGTCAACAGGTCGTTCCAGACCCAAAGAGGCCCGCTGCTGTACTCGCGAGGCGGTTCGGCGAAGAGTCGCTTGACCTGGGCCGACGTCGTCCCGGGGCCCTGGCATCCGATCGCCCCGACCGCGATCGCGCCCGCCAGCAGAACATAAGCCGCATTTCGCATTTTCAGCATTGCGGATCTCCGAAAGAACGGGCCGTCGCGGGGATCACATTGGACAGCAGGCGGCCCGGGCGTTTAGCCTCTCCGTGTCACAGGGTGGGCGAAAGGCCGGACGGCCCGGCTCGACTTGCCCGGTCGACAGGATAGAAGAGCGGCGGTTCGGTCGCAACCCTCCGTCCGGTCGGCACGGGTCGCCTCGGCGACTCGCCGAGGTCAGCGGACTCGTCAGCTCGTGGTCCTGATGGGGCGAGTGAAGGCACGTTGATGAACGTCACCGACCATCTCATCGTGGCCCTGATCGGTCTGGGCTCCGGCATGTTCGGCGGTATGCTCGGCGTCGGCGGCAGCGTCGTCATGATTCCGGCCATGACCCTCATCTTCGGCCCCGCCCAGCAGTTGTACCAGGGCGCCGCCATGATCATGAACTTCTTCGTCTCGCTCCCGGCCGCCGTGCAGCATCGACGCCGGCACGCCATCCTTTCGTCCATCGTCCGCGTGACCATCCCGACCTCCATTATCGGCGTGCTCGCGGGCGTCTGGCTCAGCAGCGGCCAATGGTTCCACGGGGACAACGAGGTCTATCTCTCCCGTGTTTTCGGAGGATTCCTCTTCTACGTGGCCGCATATAACATCTACCGCCTGTTGGGCCATACGCTGCTTCCCGACGTCGACGAGGCCGCGGCTGCTCAACTGCCCCGCTGGAAAATCGCCTCGCTCGTCGGGTTGCCGACCGGATTCATCGGAGGCCTCCTCGGCGTCGGTGGGGGAATCGTCGCCGGCCCCATGCAGCAGCTCGTTCTGCGCATCCCCTTGAACCGGGCGATCGCCAATTCCGCGGTCACCATCGTCCCGCTCAGCATCATTGGTGCGGTGTACAAGAATATCGCCAACGCCCGGGCCGGCATTTCCCTGACCGAAACGCTCCTGGTGGCCGGCTTCCTCGTTCCGACGGCCATGGTCGGCGGATATCTCGGCGCGCGCTTCACCCACGTCATGCCCCGCCGGCTTCTCAGGGTGGCTTTTACTGGTCTCATGCTCTATGCCGCGATCGCCCTCATCCGCCGGTGAGCCCGTTTTCCGCATGCACGATCCCCCGCCAGCGCATGAGGCTTGCCCGGGTCACGAGCGGATCCGCAGTTCCACGGGCCCGCGGTCGGACGGGACGAGCACGCGCTCGCGATCCGGGTCGAACTCCCTCCAGTCCCGGCCATTGAGTCGAACCTCGCGTATCCGTCCGCCGTCCGGCAGGCGAACGGACAGCCAGATGCGGGCGGGAGCCGGTCGGGTCGGCGGAACCACGTGGGCGACCACGGATCCGGGCTCGTCGCCGGCTCGCAGGTCATACGCGACCGGGCCGAAAACGGAATTGATCCGGTCGACCTGGATGCCCTCCGTCGATGTGAACCATCGCCGTGGCGCACCGGCGGCCAACCACAGCTCGTCCCCCGACTCGAGCACGAGCATGTCGCGCACGCGATTGACGAATCGGGCTTCGTCGGGGCTCTTGTAGAACGGACCGCTCGCGTATCGCCACATCCGGTACTCCTCCGTCAACGCATTGACTTCGGGGTACAGGCAGGACACCAGGGCGTTGTACGTGCCTCGAATCGCCGCCGGAGCATCGCCGCGCAGCAGGTAGACCAGGATCGGGTTCTGCAAATTGGCCTGGAACACCATGCCGCCCTGGCTGAACCACAGAGCGTCGTCGGTGAAACCGTGTACGTTGAAGCCGCCGGAACTGGACAGCGTCAGGTTGTCTTCCCAGTCGTCGAGGATCCAGTCGGCGATCGGCTCGCGCGGCCCGAAGACGCCGAGGTTCAGCAGGATCATCGGGCCGTAGAGCACTTCACGCGTCGCCGACAGCCGGTAACAGGGCTGAGACGGGAGACGCTTGTTGTACCGGTTGTAGTACTGCACCCGCAGCGGGCCGAAGTTGCGGAACCTCTGGTAGGCCCGTGTGGGTACGTACGGCGAACAGGTGCCGTCGCGCATGCGGGCAACCGGCGCCTGCTCCACGGCCCGTAGCACGGCTGTGCGCAGGTGATCGCGGTAAGCCTGCGCCTGCTGCTCCATTCGCTTTGCGTCCGGATGATCGACGTCCCACATCGCCGCCGCGGTCTCGACCATGCCCGCGACACAGTAGGCGTTGACCGCGAACCAGTAGCCCCAGTCGCTGTTGTCTTCAAGGTGTCCCGCCGGCAGCAGCCCGTACTCCGGTACGCGCCGACCGTCGTCGTCAGCGATCTTCGTGGCCTGACGCTGCCTTTCGATCCACTCGATGGCCTTGAGCATCCGCGGCAGCATGTCTGCCAGCCAGGACCGGTCCCGGGTATACAAGTAATGCCGGGCCAGCGTCCACAACACGGTCCCGTGGTCGAGACCGTAATCGCTGGCGGTGTAATCGTGGCCGCCTTCGATCCGGGCGCCGTGAAAGACGCCGTCGTATGGGCCGGGGTAGTTGCCCGGGAACGGTCGCGTGCCCTGCAGTTCGGTGAGGGTCCGGAGGTATTGAGCCGACCGCCTCGTGTCGCCCAGCGCGTCCAGCAGTAACGTCTGGAAACAGCACTCGTTGGCATAGACCTGGTACTTGCACGTGGCCGCGGGCACCATGAACAGGCCGCTCCGGGGGTCCCGGGTCGTGCTGATGTGGATGTGCGGTACGACCGAGCGGGCGAGCTGGTTGAACTTGGGCTCGGGTACGGTGAAGCGGGTCGTGCGATCCACGACGTCCTGCCAGTATTGAGCGACACGCTCGCGCTCGCCCCGGTAGTCGAGACCTTGCAGCCTGGCGACGTCGCCGCCGGCGACGTCGGACACGAACGGGATGCGGATGTCCACCACGGCTGTGCCGCCCGCAGCCACCTCGAATTGTGAGACGACGCCGCGCCCGTAGGAGCCGACCTCCGGGCCGTCGGCCAGAGTCAGCGAGGCACCCGGCGGGGGCTGGAGCGTCCCGAGCAGGAAGTCGCCCCTCTCTTCGTAGAGGCAGCCCTTTTCGAGCCTCAGGCCGCCGCTCGGCTTGACGTTGAACCAGACATGGGCGGGCCGGCCGGCGGGTCCGTCATTACGCACGGTGATTCGCATCATGAGGACAGCCGGCGTGTGTTCGTCGCGGGCCGGATCGTTCGGGTCGAGCGGACCGGTAAGCAACGTGGCGAAAGCCTCTTCCTCGAACGCCAGACCGTCCTGAACCCAGCGGGCGATCACGATCGGCAGGTATTCCCGGGCGAGCGACATCTGAACCTGATGATCCTCCCGGTACGACGGTGGCTGGCCGGTGCCGATCGAGAAGCGGATCAGGTCTCCCTCCCAGCGCAACCGGCGGAGTTCCGGGTTCCGCACTTTGGCAAAGCCCTTGCTGATGAAGACATGGCCGCCGTACTCGACTTTGAACTTCTGCCAGTTCGCGTCAACCGACAGCGGCAGGTAGACCCTGTCTCCATGTTGCCGCTTCCACGGATCGAGCGGCGGAATTTCCCTGGACGCGCGCTCGAAAGTCTGCTCCGGTTCCAGAGGAATGCGGTCGCGGATCTTTTGTCCGCGTTTGAAGCCCGATTCGGCGAAGTCCTTGGGATCGTCCGCCCTCGTGATGTAGGCGTGCAGATCGGGGATGTAGATCGGCCCGCGCCGCAGATCAAGCGTGCTGAACGAGAAGGTCCGGGGCTTCCGCGTCGTGCCGATCCGAGCCGATGCCCGGACGGTCACGACAGAGATATCATTGGACCCCGGCGGCGCCGGCTCGGAGGCCATTAAACTGACATGGATGCCCGCTGATTGCCCACGTCCGACTCCGACCTCCCGCCAACCGGCCGGTCGCACGAATTGTTCCCCCGCCTCGAAACGCCACGGCTCGGCCGTCAGGAGCCGGCCGTTGCTGATCTCGATCCGGCCATCCCAGACAGCCTCCTCCGGGTCACCCACGCCGAACTCGATACGCAGGTCCAGCGGCTGGAGCACCGTTTGCGAGAACATCTCCAGCGATTCGATAACCGGTGCCGACGAAGGCAGGAGGACCCGCAGCTTGAGGGTGCGGCGGTAGTTTACCCCCGGCAGATTCGCCGCGTGCTCGTTCTCCCGGGTGTCCAGTGGGGAGAACGTCAGGACGGTCGCGTTTTCCTGACGAATGTGACGCGTCTCCGCGCTGAGCCAGCGCCCTTGCCAGATGTCGTCCGCCGGGTCCTCCGTGCTGTCCTTCCTCGGCGGGGGCGGCGGCCAGGTATCGAACCAGTATTGCACCCGCAACTCGCCGGGTATGCCCTCGCCGCGGAAAGCGACCCGAATCTCCTGGACGTCGCGGTCCTCGGTCCAGACGGTCCCGACGGCCCGGGTGCCAGGGGGCAGATCGCTCACCTTCGCAATCGGGATGGGCTTTTCTTCGTCGAGGTTGGTCCACGCCAGTAACTGCCCACAGGTCGCCAGGTCCAGCCGCTCCGGCTCAGCCGCGCCGGCCAAGGACGAAAGGACGAGCGGGAGCAGGGCAACGATGCAATTTGACTGGTGCAGGCGAGCAGTCATTCTTCGTCCCCTATCTCTTGGTGAAAACGTTCCTCCGTTGGGCACCGTACGGTCCGTGCCCGTTTCGACGCCGGTTGGCACCCGCGCAGGCGGTTTATCACCGGACCGCCGAGACGGTCACGGACCCGCATCGTACGGCCGACGCTCCATCTCGCAACATTCGACGGCCCGGGCGCGAACGGGTACAGCGAAGCGCGGCGAATCGGCTCGTTTCTGCCCATCCCATCTCCGGGCGCCGGCCGACAGGTGTTTCCGTGCGATTCCGGCGCAATTCCTGCGCTGGCCGGCTGCTCGGCGGGCCTGCGCCGTCCGGTCACCCCGTTTTGGTCTGTTTCAGGCCGTTCGGTTGGCCGATACCCTTGACGGGGACCTTGCCTGACGGGGGGGGCGGCCTGCGCAAGACCCCCGCGACGCGGCTCCCCTGTGTTCGGACCCCAAATGGGTGGTACGCCTCGGGTCATGAGACCCCGACCGGGCGATGGAGAAATGGATATGCGATATGCGGCAAGAAATGGGCTGCGAACGGCGGCCTTCGGACTGATTCTGGCGGCGATTCTGGTGGGTGGGGCCGGGCTGGACTGCGATCAGGATGCACAGGCGGAGTTCCGGAATACAGCCACGTCGGCGATTGCGGATGGCCTCAAGACGATTCTCGACGGCCTGATCGACGGTATGGCCAGCGCGATCCAGAACGCCGGCGATGGAGGCGGCTCGACTGCGGCTGACTAGTGGCGGGTCCGGTTGGACAGTTTTACCCGGCCCTTGTGGTGCAGGCATCTCTTCGCCGGTGAGTCGCCACGGCGACTCACCGGCGAAGAGATGGCCGCACCACAACAAAACTCTCCTACCGGAAACGGCACTAGCCCGTCGGTCTGGGTTGCTGCTCAAACCACCGCGCCACTTCGGAAACTCCGCCTTTTCGGATTCTTCAGAATCCACGCCTCGAACGTCGGCATTGGTCGATCCGGTACGCTTGTCGGCGGGTTACCTGCCGGGGTGCAGGGTCGAATGCTGGGTGCGGGTAATCCGCATTTCGATCATGGAGTGACGACGTCCCGTGCTGGGCATCTGCCTGACTTGTTCGCGGATGTGCAGGAAGCCCGTCCCCCGATAGCATCGGACCGCGGCCACGTTGTCCGGGAAGACGACCAGGCTGACGCGCGTCGCGTAGCGGTTCAGGAACGCGTCTCGTAACAGCATCTCGACGAAAGCTCGCCCGAATCCTTGCCCGCGCAGCTCCGGCCGAACGATGCAGTGCCCAATCCACAGGTGGTAGGATTGGCCCGGCATGGGGTTCAGCTCGGCATAGCCGACGGGGTCGAGATCGCCGTCGCGGTACAGCAGGAGCGGGCACCCGTCCGGGCCGGGCCAGTCGATGACTTTCTCCGCCGTCAGCGGCGGGAGTGTCTTGGGAGCGAGCCAGAAGAGTTCGTGCGGATCGCGGACCCAGGACGCGACCAATGGAGCCGTCTCCCGGTCGAAGGTGACCAGGGCGAGCGGTCCGTTCTGGACATGCACCGCGCTGGCTTGGTAGGGTGCGATACTCATAGGTCGCCCTGGGACCCGACGGCCGGCGATGTGCGCGACGTGCGCACACGATTTTCCGAAAGATTCCTCTCGGGTTGCGGACCCTCAGAGGGGTCCGCCCTGGAAATCCTAACACGCCTGCGCCGGAAAACCCAAACGTCGCGAGGCTGAACCAGCAATGTTTTGAGCATCGGCGGGGCGGGGAGAGGTCCGTGAGCGAAAACGCAAATCAGGAGGTCTTCCAGGGTTACGTCGTTCGGCGGGAACGCTGGACGATCGCGGGGGAGGTCTTCGAGTTTTGCTGGCCGGCGGATATCGACGTGCTGCTGGATGAGCCCCGTACCCATGCGCTGCACCAGGCCGACGGGTACATGCCGTATTGGGCTCAGCCCTGGCCTGGGACGGTGCTGCTGGCGGAGGCGATCGTGAGGGGCGAGCCCGGCGCGGACCGGCCGGCCATCGAGATTGGCTGCGGCGTGGGGATCGCAGGCGTCGTTGCCGCAAAGCGCGGCTGGTCAGTGACGGTCAGCGACTACGACGAAAACGCACTGGCCTACGCTCAGCGAAACGCGGAACTCAACGGGGTGAGGCTGGCCGGCGCCGCTCTGATCGACTTTCGACGGCCGCCGGCAGTTCCCCTGTACGATCTGATTCTGGGCTCGGATTTGCTCTATGAGAGGCGTCACTGCGAGCCGGTGGCCCGCTGGATCGCAGCCGCCCTGAATCCCGGCGGGCTGGCCATCTTGAGCGACCCGTTCCGCACAGCCGCCGAGTCCTTTCCCGATCACGCCCGGGGGTTCAGCCTGACTCCGCGCATGGAACGCGTCGAATCCAATGCCCCGACCGGCATGCCCAACCGCGGCCGAATCTGGTATGTGACACGCGGTTGATGGCTCGGCGCGCCACCCCCCCTACGCGCGCCCGAGCGCTCGGTCTGACGGACTCAACATTCCGCGTTATCCACGGCAATCGATCGGTGGCGGGTTACTGGCACCGCTGTAGCACCGTTGCAGAGCGCCGAAATCGTCCTGGTCGACGTCGCCGTCCCAGTCGAGGTCGGCGGGGATCAGGTTGAGCAGGTCCGGCGTCTGCGGGCATCCGGCCGGCAGGTTGCCCGGATCGTAGGGGACACCCGGTCCGGTCAGGCAGTTCGTCAGATCGGTCAGGTCGTCGGCGTCGACGTCGTCGTCGTGATTGAAATCGGCGACCGCGTAGGTTTGCGGGAGCCGGGCGATCCATGAGTCGGTCATGCCGGCTGGATTGACGCCCATGCCCGCGATAACCGAGCCGTCCGCGGAAATGCCGGCAGCAAAAAGCAGTGTCCAGCCGGTGAGATCGAGACCGAAATCGTTGATCAGGACGGACTGCAGGTTTCGCATGCCGTTGTACCGGTCCCAGATGAAGGCGGCGTTGGTGTTCGACCCGGTTGGACTCAGGATGCGGCCAACGCCGACGATGTGCGAACCGTTTGCGCTGACGCCATAGGCCTCGCTGTAGTAACTGCTGCCGGGCAGGTCGCCGAGTCCGTAAACGCGTCCGGCCGCCCAGCAGGCAGCCTCGTGCCCGGCGGCGGAGGTAGCGTAGCCGACGATGACATTCCGGTTGGCTGCGATTCTTTGGGCCCGGCTCTCGTAGGCACCTCCGGGCAGATCGCCCAGCGCGGTGAACACGCCGTCGTCCCAGCGGAATCCCTCATATCCCCCCGGCGAGTCGCCGACCCCGACGATGGTATGGCCGTCGAGCGAGATGTCGAAGGCCGCGCTTCCGGTCCCGCCCGGCAGGTAGCCGATGCTTTCGACGCCGCCGGTGGTCCATTTGCAGGCGCGGGCGTTGTTGTCGGGCATGAACGCAACGCCCACGGTGATGGACCCGTCGCCATTGGCGCCGTAGCCCCAGCCGCCATTCGTGGCGTCGGGCGGATACGGAAGTTGTGTGATCGTGTTGGCGGCGTCCCACTGGCAGGGGACCAGGTTCGAGCCGAGAGGCTGGCCCTGTCCGACCGCGACGGTTCCGTCGCCGGAAACACCATAGGCGACGGCATAGGTGGAACCGTCAGGGAAGTCCGGGAGCAACTCCTGAACGCCGTTCTTCCATCGGAAGCCGACCGGCCCGGAAGTCGCGCTGGTCTGGCCGACCACGGTTGAGCCGTCGGCGGAAAGGGCCTGGGCTCGAATCGAGGAACACGCCAGGCCGTTGATGCCTCCGATTCCGAAGAAGGCGGGTGCGCCTTGCGGCTCGATGAATTGGAGGTTTTCGATGCGGACTGCCTCAAGTTCGTCGATGGTGAGTACGCGGTTGTAGATTCGTACGTCGTCGATCCAGGCCGGCGGCGTGCGATCGGTGGTCGGGTTCGAGGAGGCGCTCGCGACGCGAAACTCGGCGGTGTTATCGGTCAGCGGGTAGCTGTAGAGTCCGGTGAGCCCGAACTGGGCGACGGAACTTGTTTCCGAGCCACGGTAGTAGCGTTGGACAAAGGCTTCGGAATAGGTGACGGCGAAGAAAACCCAGCGCTTGTTCGCATCGGTGCTCGCGGACACCTGACTCTGAATGCTGTTCCATCCGCCGTTGGCCTTGAGGACCTCGAAGGAGAGCATGAGGGTGGAAGCGGACGGCGGGCCGCCGTAACCGGTGATCCGCAGTTCCCATCCGCCGGTGCCGGCCGGCGGGTAGCCGGAGGGCATGTCGCTGAGCAGGCAATCGTCCTCGGCCGGGTCGGCCCGCATGTTCACCCACAGAGTGATGGTCATGGCCGAGAGTGCGTCAAGCTTCTGGACGTCGACGCCGGTGGTGACGTAATTGTGGTTCGAGGCGTACGGGCTCACGTCGATCGCGTTGCAGGAGTACGCACCGGGGCTGGTGGAGACGAATGCCGGCGAACCTCCGAGCGTGCCGTTGGCAAACGGGGGCGTACCCCCGTCGTATTGGGTGCTGCCTCTATCAAAGACATAACGCAGCAGCGGTCGGTCTCCGGCGAGGGTCGAGGTTGCGCACGCCAGTAAAACAGGCAATGACGCGGCGATGGTTCCGGTTGACATGGCTTATCTCCCTTCCCGTTGTCGTGTTCGCCGAGGCGAGCACCCGGGTTCGAGTGCAAGCAGGTGCCGGTGTCGGCCAAGACGGTGAGTCAGGAACCCGTCGGCCCATTATACGTGAGAAAAAACGGCTGCGGCAAGGCCTTTTTGCACAGACGCTCGTTTTTCGGGCTCTGTGATAGTTTCGGCGATCCGGCGAGGAGCCCCATGCCACCCGCCCGCTGAAACTGTCATGGCCCGCGTTTGGATCTTGGTTTGCCGCCCTGAAGTTCACCGGTTCGACGATCGTCATCGCCCTGAGCCGGTTGTTGCTGGGGCCGGGTTTGTTCGCTCCTTGCGCGGTCCCGGTTTCGCTTGGGCGGCAGGTTGTTTTCGAGGCGACGCGCCGCCTTTCCAGGCCGGCGGGGTGAGTTCGGCGTTCCATTTCTGGTAGGCCTTCTCCAGTTCCCTGGCTCGATCAGGGTGTCGGTCGATGAGATTGCTGATTTCGCCGACGTCCTCAGCCAGATTGTAGAGAGCCGGAGGCTCCAGATTGTTCTTCACGAGCTTCCAGTTGCCGCGGCGGACGGCCCAGCGGTAACGATCCGGCTGGCTGGGCGGAAAGTTGAATCGCCAGTAGAGCGTCTCGTGCGGCGAATCGGTCCGATGGCCTCTGAGGAACGGCAGCAGGTTCGTGCCGTCAAGCTGCCATTCGGGACGGATGGCGGCGCCGGCGGCCGCCAGGGCGGTCGGAACAACGTCCAGGCTGATGACCGGCGAGTCGTAAACCTTGCCCCCGGGCAGGTGGCCCTTCCATTGGACCAGGAACGGCACGCGGATGCCTCCTTCGAGCAGATCCCCCTTCACGCCGCGCAGCGGCTCGTTGCTGGACGTGTTTTGGCCGTACTGGAACGGGGCGTCCGGCGCCGATCGCGGCGAACCGGTCGGGCCGCCGTTGTCGCTGATGAAGAAAATGAGTGTTCGTTCGTCGAGCCGGGTTTCGCGAAGCTTGTCCAGGACGCGGCCGACGTTTTCATCGAGCGAGACCATCATGGCCAGGAACGTCCGTCGGTGCAGGTCCTCGACGTGCTCGAATCGCTTGAGGTGCTCGGGTTTCGCCTCCATCGGCCAGTGGGGCGTGATAAAGGCGAGGTAGAGGAAGAACGGCCTGTTGCGGTGACGTTCGATGAACGCAACCGCTTCCCGGCCGAAGGCGTCCGTGGAATACTCCGATTCCTTCACCATGTCCCGTCCGCGTCGCAGGCCCGGGATGGACCCGGTCCGCGGGTCGGGGTAATAGATGCCGCCGTTCATATGCCAGAACGATTCCTGAAAGCCGCGATTGTGCGGATAGAAACGTTCCTCGCAGCCAAGGTGCCATTTCCCGACGATCCCCGTCACATACCCGGCGTCCTTGAGGCGATCGGCGATTGTTCGCTCCGCGGTGCTCAGGCCCCAGCCCGTGTCCGATGGCCCGGCGTTGTACTCGTGGCCGAAGCGGTTCTGATATCGGCCGGTCATCATCCCGGCGCGCGACGGGCTGCATTGCGGAGCGGAGACGTATCCGCTCGTGCAGCGGACGCCGCCGGCAGCCAGCGAGTCGATACGCGGCGTAGCCAGATCCCTCGCGCCCTGGCAGGAGAGATCGGCGTAGCCCAGATCATCGACGAAGATGACCAGGATGTTGGGGGGCCTGTCGGGGGCGGCCGGTTGAGTCGCTGTTTCGTTCGGCCCGGCTGCAACGCAGACGCCGATCGCGGCGCCGATCGCGAACAGGACCGCGACGAGTTGTCGGCGACAAGCGCGGTTATGGTGCATGGTGCCTCCGCTTCTCGGCTTTACGGTTTGGTACGAAAACGGCCGCCCAGTTTAGGGTCGCGGTGGACCCTCGGCAAGACAGGGGGTGCAGGAAGAAGTCGGAAGAAAGTACGCAGAAGGGGTGAACGCGATCGTTCAAGCTCTCGGGATTGGCCGATCGGATATCAAAGGACCCGCGGCTCTTGGGAGTTACGGAGTTCCGGTGGATGCGATCGGTCAGTTTCGCTAAGATATGCCGCCATGCAGCGTCCTTCACCCATGACTCAGGATGAAGCCGCTGGCCATGTTGGTGGCCGCGGCCTTCCTTCCATGCCGATATGTTGGATGCTCGTTTTCATCGTCGCCCTGGCTCTCTACGGCGCCACCGCCAACCGCGGCGCGCAGTGGCAGGATTCAGGAGATCTCATACGGGAGATCACCATCGGCCGGGTGATCAATCCGATGGGCCTGGCCTTGAGTCATCCCGTGCATCATTGGCTGGCAGCGGGCGCGAGCGCGGCCTTGAGCCCGGTCATCGAACCGGCGTGGGCGATCACGCTGGTCAGCGCGCTGGGCGGCGCGCTGGCGGTGGCGTCGGTGTTCGGCTGTACCGCGTATATCACGCGAAGCAGGGCGGCCGGGCTTTTCGCCGCCGCTTCGCTCGGCCTGGCTCACACGTTCTGGAAACTCGCGACGATAACCGAGGTTTACACGCTGTCGGCCGCCCTCCTGGCACTCGAGGTCTGGTGCCTGGCGGTGTTTATCCGCGAGAATCGCCGCGGGTAT
>JAPKGY010000230.1 GCA_026647385.1 Phycisphaerae bacterium
GGCGGCGGCCGGCAAGGCATGATCGCGGTTCCGTCATCACTTCCTGATAGAACGATCCCTGTCCGGAATCGCCAGAGTCCGAAAAGAGTGTCTCGTTCGGGGTTCCCGTCGCGTTCAAGTTGCGCTTCGATCAGGCCGATGAATATGGAAGTGCCGCGGCTGTCTGCGCGGCACGAAGCCGGGGACGAGACCGCCGAAAACGGAATTCCGTCGTGAATCATCTCAGTAGAACCGCGGACCGGATCGTTCAGCAGGCCAAGGCCATCGCGCGGACGTGCGAGTGCGGCTCGGTGGGGACCGAGCACCTGCTGCTGGCGATCCTTCGCGAGGACGGCGGGCTCGCCGCCCATATTCTGCGCGAGCAGGGCGTGAGCGAGGCGCGCGTGCAGGGAGAGATCGATCGGTTGGCTCCGCTGCAATTGCACGAGACCTGGGTGCTGGGTTGTCTTCCGGGTACGCCCGATCTCCAGGACGTTCTGTCGAACGCGGTCAAGGAAGCCCGCAACCAGGGCAGTTGGCAGATCTGTTCGGTGCACCTGCTTCTTGGGTTGCTGAAGGAGAAAGATTCGACCGCCTGCAAGGCGCTCCGCGCGATCGGCGTGCATACTGACACCGTCCACAAACTGCTCGAACGCGAGATGGCCGTCGGATAGCACGCGGTCCCTCCGCCGCATTTCACTGACCTGCAATCCGTTTGTTTGCGAAGCATCGCCCCGTTCTTTCGTCACACGCCCGGTTCTGGTTGAGATCCTCGCGGGTTCTGCTACGATCTGCCGATTCTGGAGCCGTTCCTGATCATCCCGGCTCTGGCGGAGGCAGCGGCGTGAATCTCGCGATGGCTGGCGGCGGTGTTGCCTGTGCTTTTCTCGGCCTGGCCTGCTATGTCTGGGGTTATCGCCGATCGGCCTTGCGGTATGACATCATCCGTGAGGTGCCGACGGTCGCGGCGAAGGATATCCCCGGCCTGGGGGCAGCCATGGTCGAGTTGAAGGGGTCCGTGCGTTCCGATCGGCCGCTCGTGTCGGATCTGGCCCGCGTGCTGTGCGTGGCCTTTGAATGCCGGGTGACCGAGCATTGGACGACCACGCGAATCGAGCATGACAAGGACGGCAAGAGTCGCACCGTAACCGAGCATCATTCCGAAACCCGCTACGCGAACGAAGCCCGCATCGCCTTCGAGATCCGCGATGAGAGCGGAAGGGTGGTGGTTCATCCCGAAGGGGCGAGCATGGATATGCTCGACGGGATGGACCTGGCCGGTATCGACGCACCGGGTTCGGACAGCCCCGCGTTCGGCATCTCGACGAAGCATTTGGGCGGCTCGCTCTCCTACAGCGAGAGCGTTTTTCCCGTCGACCGTCACGCTTACGTGCTCGGCCAGGTCAGTGAGAATCATGAGATCGTATTGCCCACGGTGGTGGACCGTCCGTTCGTCATCAGTCACCGCAGCGAGGAGAACCTCCTGGAGCGCGCGAAGTGGGGGATGCGCCTCTGGTGTGTTGCGATGGTCGTTCTGACGGCGGCGGCCATCGTTCTGCTGGGGCTCGGCCTGGGGCTGGTCGACGGCGGGTACGGATGAGACCCTTCCTATAGACCCTGTCGTACGGGCAGCGGCGCGAACGACCGTGAAAGCATCAACCCAACGGACATGGGAGTGCTCAGCATCGGATCTGTCCTAGGATCGTCGTATCCGTGATTGTTCCGTCGGCGGCGAGCAGGAACGCCTTGCTGAGAATGATCGCCAGGGTCTGATCGCCTTCGAAAGGCAGGAAGACGCGCTTGCCTTCACGGTCGGGGGCCTTCACGATGCACAGGTACTGGTCGTTCGGCTCCATCAGAATGTTTCCGCTGCCCAGATGGATCTTGTAGGTTCGCAGGTCGCCGCGAACGATCAGGAAGCGGTCCGAAAAGGAGCATCGGTCCGCGATGCTCAACCGCGGGATCAGGCGTTCGAGCACCTGGTGGCGGGACTTGGCAGACTCGCTGAGCTCACCGAAGGCGTAGCCGGTCCAGTAGTCGCGATATCGCCCCCCCGGCCCTCCGTCGGCCCAGGTCGGATCGTTACCCACGCTCGCGACGCCGACGAAGAGATCGACATCGCGCATGATCTCGGAAAAAACCAAGGCTGGGATCTGATCGAGGGGGATCGGCTGATCGCTGCCTTCCGGGCCTCTGGTGTAGTATCCGCCGCCCCAGGCGTGGCCGGTCCTTTGCGTCGCATCGAGGGGATAGAATCGCACCTGGTCCGTCGAGAGGCGGAGGAAGGTGCCTGTGTCGTTCGTATCCTGGCCGTATTCCGTGCCGATGCCCTCGATCCAGAACTCGGCACGGAGATTCCAGGGGGGTAGCAACCGCATGGCGGGCGGGTACTCGTCGTCCACCATGAGACGCAGTTTGTTTTTCCAGCCGCGGGCGCCGCAAAGGGCGTTGAACTGATGCTGGCGGATGATGTGAGCGGCGAAGCGATTCGAATAAACGCCCGTCGCGCGCTCGGCATCGGTGAGCAGGTAGACCTCGCGGTGAGCCTGTTTGAAAGGCTGGCGGACCTCGTGCTCTTCCAGCCAGGACCGCCAGGCCATAATGGTGGCCGGCTCGTTCCCGATGGGATGCCACAGTGCGACGGTTGCGTCGCCATCGATCCCCGCGATGGGCTTGTCGTCATGTCCGACAAGCTGCCCGTCGCAGAAAACGCCGTCCGCCTCGTGGTCTCCCTGACGGAATCGCCAGATCAGTCGCCGCGCAATCGTTCCGACCAGCGGATGGTCGAGGTAACGCTCGCGCCACACGCCGAGAGGCCAGGTTTTCCGAGACAGATGCAATTGGTCGATACGCTCGCGCTGGGCGGGCAGCATCTTTTCGGCGTCTATGGCCGCCGCTTTGAGTTCCTTGAGATCGTCGGCGTGGGTGCGTTTGACTTCGGCAGGCGGGTTTTTGACCGGTTTACCCTTGTCGTTGAACCAAGTGGTCACGATTTGTGAGTTCGTGATTTGCAGCTCGGCGCGGCTGTTACCATAGACTTCGACACGAATGCCGCCGGTTTTGAACCCATAGGACGGTATGCCGAGTTCCTCGACGTCTTCGCGCGAGACGCCGGATCGTTCGGCCACGGCAGCCAGAGCCTTGTCAAGTTCCTTCTGTGCAGTCCCGAATTTGACCTTCACTCGGAGCATCGCCAGTTGGCCGATCGCATCCGAGCCGTCTACTTGGCTCAGGGCGTACACCGCCGCATTTCCCACCTTCACCGCACGCGGGCCGACTCCAGGTATCTTCTTGTAGCACGTCACCGCCAGCGCCCCCATCGCCCGCGTTAAGTCGGAGCTACTTACGAGCGGGACCATCCATACCAAGCCTTTGAGTATGCTGGCGTTGTCCTCGGAGATTACGCTGTTCACATCCCGCGAGTCACCCAGGTAGTCGCACAACAGACGTCCCGACCGGCCGGAGGCCACAACAGGCAACCATCGCAACAATGCCTCCGCGAACTTGTCATGTCCGACCGCCTCCAATAGCGATCCAGCGGACTTTAGCCATTTGGCGGATGGCCTGCCACTCGTTGCGGTTAACGCATGGGAGAACAGCTTCCGCCAGGCGGTGCGCTGGCAGGCCGGCAATGTTGCCATTTCCGTGTTGACCGTATCCGTCCAAGCCTCTCCCGGAACAAGAAAGACAACTGCCCCGTCGCCGATCAGGCGCGTGAGTTGCGAGACGTTGTCGGCCAGTTGTCCCAGGGGTGGCGCTTGCACCAACCGGGCTCGGAGACGGTGGAGCACGTGCCTTTCCCCGGGAGACAGAGCTGATATCGCCGCTTCAGCTTCAGCTTGGCAGATCAGGTGTGAGACGAAGTGAGTATCGGCCAGCCAGGGCGCGTGCCCGATGGCCGTCATGAACAAGACCAGATCGAACAGCGCCTCGCGATCGCAAAGGTGCTCCTCGCTGAGAACGGCGTTGAAGGTGCTATTCGCTGCGTATCGCGATTGCCAGACCTGCGTAAGCTCATAGTCGGTTCCAGCCAGGTGCCCATGGACCGCCCGTTCGGCCGCCGCAAGGAGCAGACGCCCGCGTCCATGCATGTCGAGACTCGCGATTTTGCGTCCGGCGCGCAAATCACGCAGAACAATATCGTAATAACTGGTTGTGCCCACAACCTCCTCAAGCAGCTTGGTCAACAAAGCGTGCTCACTCCGGAGTGGCGAGTCCGTGCGCAGAGGGAATGCATCCGGTCCAATCTCCTCCGTGCGCACTCCCTCTTGAGGTCCAAGTAACCCCAGGTGCTCCTTCAGCTCAACCAGGACACCGGCCGATCCCGCCGGGGCTGGCTCCGCGGCGGAGGGACCGGACGGCTCGTTTGAGAGTTCAGTTTCGTCGACGGCCCGGGGGTTCGTGATCAGTTGCCGAAGACGAGCGCCCTGGCGTCTCTCGTGCTTGCTGAATGAACCGAGCAGAGTGTCTGTCAGCGATAAAAGGGGTGTGCGAAGGTCCGGTGTGACGGGATTGTCCGCAAGATACCATCCGCAGGCTTTGATGAAATAAGTGATCAATGCAGTTGGAATGTGCTTGGCATTCGTCTGCATGATCCAGTCTGTAATCGTGAGAATATCACCCCTTTCAAGAGGTAGACGACGGCGCAGGATCGCCAGAAGCGCCTCGATGGCTAGCTCTTTACGTGAGTTGGCCCTGTGCCATGTTGGGTGAAAGTAGACGCTGAGCTGTTCCTCTTCTGCGAGTTGGGAATGGATGTTTTGGGCCTGCGTTTCCCAATTGTGTGCCTGGGCGATGAGTGCTAAGACATAGCGTCTGGCGGTGGCCGGAGCGGCCTGCAGCAGGGTCCTACCTGCCTCCGTGTCTTTCAAATCAACGATCCTGGAGGGGGACTGTGGGGATGGCGGCGTTGCCTCGTCAAGCCACTGTGTCACGACAGCATGTTCGGCCGCCAGTGGATCGTTGTCGGCGATCACAAACGGTTTGGGCTGGGGCTTCTTGCGAAAGGTAAACATGTACGGTGCATCCCTGATTGCGCAGATTGCGGGAAACCGGGTTGGGGTAATCGCTTTCCACCTACCCCCCGACCAGCGGCACAAGCTTGAGAAACGATACTCTCATATCTGGCGTGATCACGATTTCCTCGTCCAGGCTCGTCGCCTGGCAGTCTCCGACGAGAACCAGGAAGCCGTTCCGCTCAAATGCCTTCAGGGCGACCTCGAGCTGCGCCTTCCAGTCGATTTTGCGAGCTGTGCCCAGGCGGTACCCGTTCAGCTCGCGCTCGGTATCGGACGGCTGAACCAGTCCGTGGAATACCTGCTGATGTGCCTTGAGGTTGTGGTCGCGAACCTCCTGGTACACGCGGCTCTGGATCAGTTCGCGGACGGCATCGATTCCGGGGACGCGACCTTCGACACGGCTCCGCCCGATTGGGGGGAGTGGGATCGCACTCATCTGAACGACCCCCGCCTCGTCGCTGTGAACGACGAGGACTCCGTGCTGGCCTGGGCTGCCGCGTGCTCAGTATCAGAACGGTGCGCATACACGGGCGTTGTCGAGGTGAGCATCTACGTCGACCGCCCACATCAGGGGCAGGGTGTGGGCCGGAGGCTCCTCGAAGCCTTCCTCCTGGAAACCGACGCCCTCGGAATCTGGACGGTTCAGGCGGGTGTCTTCCCCGAGAACACAGCCAGCCTGGCCCTGCACGAGCGCTGTGGCTTCCGCCGTGTGGGCGTGCGGGAGAGACTCGGCAAGCTCCATGGTCGCTGGCGCGACGTCATCCTCCTCGAAAGACGCAGCCCTGCCGTCAACTGATGCCGATGTCCCAGCAATCGCCTACGATGCTCCGGCCATGAACGACCAGGGCGACTGGGAGCTTCCCGAGACCGAGCAGGCACAGCAGGCAACGCGCCTCGTCAATCTCGCCTACCTCCTCTCGG
>JAPKGY010000231.1 GCA_026647385.1 Phycisphaerae bacterium
GGGTTCGCCACGGCACTTTAGCAACTCGATAAGTGGCGTGCAAGGGAATGCCACTATAGTCCAGACGCTTGATCTCGTGGACGGATATGAAACCTCGACTTCCCCGAGTCTCCGCGTCTTCAGGTTGCGGACGAATCGCACGCCGGCGTTCATGAGTCTGGAGGATACCACTCCATCACACCAACCCAGCCGACCCCGTCGGGATTCGCCCGCTCACGTACTCGCGCGGATCGGTGATCTTGCCGGTGATCGCCGAGGCCGCCGCCGTCAGCGGCGACGCCAGGTACACGCCGGCCTCCTTGTGGCCCATGCGGCCGGGGAAGTTCCGGTTCGTCGTACTGACGCAGACCAGCGGCTCGTTCAGGCGGCCGAAGGTGTCCGCGGGCCCGCCCAGGCAGGCCGCACAGCCGCTCGGGCCGATCGTGCAGCCGGCCTCCGCCAGCACGTCCATGATCGACTTTTCCGCCGCGGCCTTGGGCTCGCCGCGCACATTCAGCTTCAGCATGTCCGCATGAACCTCGGTCGATCCGGGCACCACGAACGTCGGCACCTTCACCTTCTGCCCGTTGAGGATGGCTGCCGCAAAGATCATGTCCGTGATCTTCCCGCCCGTACACGAACCGATGTACACCCGGTCGGCCTTGACATCCTTGCAGTTGCGGGCTGTGTCCGTGTTGTCCGGCGAATGCGGCTTGGCCACCAGCGGCTCCAGCTTGGCCAGGTCCCACTCGTACGTTTCGATGAACGTCGCATCCGGGTCGTCCTTAAAGACTTCCCAGTCCGGCCGATTCGACCGGGCTTTCACATAGCGCAGCGTCTTCTCATCCACGTCACACACGCCGTTCTTGCCCCCGGCCTCGATCGCCATGTTCGTCAGTGTCATCCGATCCTCGAGCGACAGGCTCGCGATCCCGTCGCCCGCGAAGTACATGCAGCGATACGTCGCCCCGCTGACCGAGATCTTCCCGATCACCGCCAGGATCAGGTCCTTGGCCGTCAGGTAGGGCGGGATCTCCCCGCGAAAAACGAATCTCATCGTCGGCGGCACCTTCAGCCACAGCTTGCCCGTCCCCAGGACGAAGCCGGCGTCCGTATTGCCGATCCCCGTGGCGAACTGCCCGAACGCGCCGGCCGTGCAGGTATGACTGTCCGTTCCCAACAGCACCTCGCCCGGCCGAACATGCCCTTCCTCCGGCAGCGCCTTGTGGCAGACCCCTTTGTACTTCGTCTGCGTCGGGTCCTTGTACGGGTTCGGCATGCCTTCGCCCTGGATGAAGTCCGGATCGTAGTAGTACTTGATCCCCTGTTCGCGGACGAAATCCCGCAGGATGTCGACATTCCGGTGGGCCTTGCTGTCAGCCGTGAAGATGTAATGGTCGGGGATGATGACCACCCGCTCGCGGTCCCAGACCTTCGCCGTCGGCCCGAAGTGCTCCTTGAAGACGCCGATCGTGCCCGGCCCGCAGACATCGTGGGTCATCAGCACGTCCACGTGTACCCACACGTTCTCTCCAGCCTGGACGCTCGAACGCCCCGCGTGCCTGGCCAGTATCTTCTCCGTAACAGTCATGCCCATGATCGACAATCCTTTCCTCTGTCGCTCCGCCTTCCAATCGGGTTGGTTGCGCCCGGCTTTGAGGCCGCTTGCGGCTTCCCACGAGCACCGACGGGCGGCATGAATCCCCGCGCGCCGGGTCCCGGGTGCCACGCCGGCGTACTCGCCGCGCGTGCTCACGCTGTTGCTCTGTACCAGTACCTTGCTTCAATGTCCGCCGCCCATCAGGGCGAAACTCTCTTGCCCCAAACGGGACGGGCTCGTCAGCCCGGGTCGGCCCCACCGCGGGTACTGAGGAGCCATATTGTATCTCCGTCCCGTTGAGGCGACAATTGACCTCGAGCCATGCCCAAACGCAACTGGACTCGCTGGTGGAAATGGGCGACGATCGGAACCGCTCTCGTTCTGATCGTCGCAGTCGTCGTCGGCTGGATGCTCTTCCAGCATATCCCGGACTGGTATCGGCCGATCGAAATCCCTCAGGATGCACAGCCCTCTGTTGCCGCCAACTGCGTGAATACCTTTGACGGCATCGGGGGCCGGCTCCATAGCGAACGGCATCCGTTTGAGGTCCGGTTTCATCAGGACCGGATCAACGCCTGGCTGCGTGTTCCCGCGGAATTCTGGCCCCCTTCATTCCGGTGGCCGGACAGTAACCGTTTGAAGCCCCAGGTTCTGATCGAGCCTGACGGGGTGCGTCTGGCCGTTACCTGGAGCCAGGGGAGGGTCCGGACCGTTTTCAACGCCAAGTTTGATCTGCGGGCGGACGCCGAGGGCATCACGCTCCGCCTGCTCGAAGTGGCTGCCGGCTCACTGCCCATCCCGCGTTCGAAGGTCCAGGAGTTCCTCCCGAACCTCGATCGGCAGGCTTGGCCGGCAGGCGAACCGGCTCACCACCAGCTGGGCAACAGGCCTCTGCCATCCCTGACCGGTCTCTACGACGGCATCGTCCTGCCGAACGCCTGGATCTGGCCCGAGGATCAGCCGTTCAAGATCACCCGAATCGAACTGAGGCACGGGGAGGCGATCCTGACCCTTGATCCTTTGCCGTTTCAGGCCGGCGGCCGATCCAAGCCCTCGTCCGACGATTCCGCCAGCCCGATCTGGAACATCTCGCCGGGGCCGGCTTCGCCGGGCAGCCGGTAGACTCCCCGAAGGATCTCGCCCGCCAGGTGGACCACCCAGCCCGTCGGTCCCTGCTCGATCGGGGTCCACGTCCCCCGGTCCACCCGTCGGACCTCGCCTCGGTCGCCCGAGATCGGGCCCTCGTAGTCCAGGTAGGCCCGCCGATGGTCCGCGATTCGTCGGGCAGGCCAGCCAGAGGCGGTTTTATCGGGCCTGATCCGGGGGTCGCTCAAAACCTGCCACGTCGCCAAAACTTCGCCCAGGTCCAGGCACAGGTCCCAGTGCTCTTTGTCCGATATCCTATGGTGGAGCAGTACGTATGGCTGGTTCGGCTTGAGCATGGCATTCATTGTATACCGATAATCTCTTGATTTCCCCGGAGGCGGGGATAGGATAATTGGCGGCAAGGATGTCTCACGCCCCCAGTCAGGGAGGATAGAGCCATGATCCACAAGATGCTGATGGTTCGGCGTTCGGCGATGCTCGCGCTGCCGGTGTGCGGCTTGATGTTGTCGGCTTCGGTCGGCTGCGCGCCCGACAAGAAGGACCTGCAGGCCCGGGCGGTCGATGAGTACCGCAGTCAGCGGCACATCGAGTCGATGGCCACGCTGCGCCAGATCCTCGAGATGGACCGGGCGGACGCCGAGGCGAATTACTACATGGGCCTCAACTACCAGACGATGGCTGCCCGCAAGTTCCGTCAGAGCGATGTCACCTCGGCATGCCGGGAACTCGACACAGCCGTCCTTTATTTCAAGCAGGCGATCAAGAGCTGGCCCAACTATATGGCGGCCATCAACTCCGCCAACGAGGCCTACGAAGCCCGCGGGCGTTACGAGCAGGCGCTGGCCGTCGCCAGGAACGCGACCGACGTCAATCGCGGCATCGCCGAGCACTTCATCGTGCTGGGAAACGAGTATCGCGAGCGCGGCGATTACGACAACGCCATCCGCAGCTATAAGACCGCGCTGTCCATCGAACCGAACTCCGCCGTCGCCTACGCGGAGATGGGCACCCTGTACATGCGGATCGGGGACCGTGCCCTGGCGTCGGACTGCCTGAGGAAGTCTTACGAGCTGAATCCGCGCCAGACGGGCGTAGCCGACCAGCTCGCCCGGCTCAACGGCGGCTCCGACGTCCAGACCGCCAGCGGCGAGGCCGTCGCCGCTCCCCAGCCGCCGACGGTCGAGTCTCCGGCCCAATGATCGCGTCGACCATCTCCCTGGAGCCATCCCGGGCCCTTGGACGACAGGTTTCGTTCAAGGGCCTGTTCTTAGGGTGACTTCGCGGGCCATGAACTGCGGCGAGCCGAAGTAGAAGTGGTAGTTCGGTGAGTCCAGCGGCTCCTTGAATTCGAAGATCAGCTCGCGAATTCCGCCGTTCTCGTCGACCTCGGTGGGAGTGACCAAGAACAGACCGGCCTCAAGGGTCTTGTCCGTCTCGACCTGCCCGCGGAGCTTGAGGATATCCAGCAGCATATTGCCGGTGATCCCCTCGAAATAGCTGTGCCCCGGACAGCATCGCACGCGGAACCGCCGCTCGTCCAGCACCTCCAGTTCGCCCGGTGCGGGCATGCCCAGTAGATCGGGCGTGAACGTCACCGCGTGGCCATGGAGGTCCTTCAGCCCGTACATTGTTTCCAAAGCCGGGATGGTGTAGTAGCCGACCATCGGCATATTGATGAAGAACAGGTGGTCGCCGTCGCGCAGCGGCCGGCTGCCCCGGCGCACGTCGTCGACGACCATGTCCTCGACCATCGTCCCCCGATTGTACGCGAAGCCCTGCGCCCAGGTCAGGAGCGTCAACCCGACCGCCAGAACGGTGATGGCGGTCCCGCACGCCCATCGGAAGGGCCGCGCCGCCCGCCGCCCCTGAGCCCTCAGGACCAGGGCAGCCAGACCGGCGGTGATGCAGAGCGCCGCGCCCGCGCCCGGCAGATAAAGATGATGACTCGACGCGAACACCGGCATGACCGGTGCCAGAAAACAGCCCATCCACACCGCCGGCCAAAGCAGAGCCCGTCGCCGACCGTAGGCCAGCCAGACGACGAGCAGCAACGCGACGACCGCGCCGGCCGATCCGTACAAGAATAGCCACCGCTCGGTCAGGAACACCTGACCGCCCACCGGCACGACCGGAAGGAACAGGAACAACCCCAGCAGATAGATGGCGGCCTTGTCCAGGAGGTACTTCGGGAACGTCGGATCGGTGATCGGTACCAGGTACGGCTTGCCGGGCAGCGGAAATCCGCCGAGCATTTCATAACGCAGCACGAAATACCCGACGAACACGAGGCCCATGGCGACGTGCTCCCAGCGAATCATCCGATGGCGCGTCGACCCGAAGAGCCGATCGCCCAGCCAGCAGACGGCCGGGAATAACACGGCGTTCTCTCGGCAACCCAGCGCCAGCGCGTAACACAGAATCGCCACCAGCCCCGATACGGTGACGACCCTCGGCGGCCACACCAGGGCGACGAGGTCCGGGACGGCGGGCTCCTGGGCGAACGTCCCCCTGGGCCAGCCCGCGTGTCTGGCGTAAGCGAGCACGCCCAGCAGCAGCAGGCAGGTCGTGATCAGCTCGGTCTGGCAGGCAATCCAGTAGACGGTGGCCATGTGCGCCGGGTGGACCGCATGCAGGCAGCCGGCCACCGTCGCCCAATCCCGCCGGCCGAAGCAACGAAAAGCCAGCGCGCCGACCAGCAGCGAACACGCCAGGTGCCAGCCGAGCACGAACGCGTGCATGCCCGTCGGGTTCCAGCGGGCGATGGTGTATTCCACCTTCATGATCCAGAAGGCAATCGGACGGAAGAACAGCAGTCCCTCCTCCTTACGGCCCCAGAGGTCGAACACCTGCCCGATGATTCCCAGCCGCGAGGACTCGATGGCTGATCGGAATGACCAGTCGCCCCGCACGAGATGCTGATAGTGCGCGTGGTCGTCCAAATACAAACCGCTCTCGATCGACCAGACGTGGCCGACGACCACGAACACGAGGATCCACAGGAACATGGAGAAGCGCGACATTGAAAAAAGTCAAAACGCCAAAAAGTCAAAATCCGGGAGTCGCTGTGGCGAACGCCGAAACGCCAAAAAGTCAGAATCCGGGAGTCGCTGTGTCGCCTTCAGTATTCGCCGGACGAAGAACCTCAAGGGCAATCCTTCTTTCCTGGCCGCCACCATTGCCAGCGTCGAAGCGCCCGATGAAAAAACCGTCGTTCTGACTT
>JAPKGY010000232.1 GCA_026647385.1 Phycisphaerae bacterium
AAGCCGATCCCGAATCCGCTCGTCTGGTACGGCCAACGAAGCGGCGGCCAGATCATCTTCGATTGACCCAACATCGTCCGGTTGCCTGGCCCGCCGTCACGCGTTACTCTTTTTCCGTGCCGGGTCTCACTCGACCCGGAAACGAGGAGGGCTAATGCCGCGCCCAGTTGGACAGTTTCGCCCGGCCCTTGTGGTACAGCCAGGTCCCCACGGCGACTCACCCGCGGAGAGATGGCCGAACCACAACGAAACTCTCCTGCCGGAAACGGCTCTAATCATGACCCGTCGCCACCCACTCAGCGCCATCACCGTTTCAACGGCCTCCACAATAATGGCCCTCACACTCGGCCTGACAGGTCCGGTCGCGGCCGGCACACACGCAATCGTTGAAATCGAAGAGATCGTGACCCACTATGTCAATGCGAACAACGGCGCCGGCCCAATGTGGTGTTTCGGGTCGACGGTGATCGCACGCGATGGCGAGGACGTGTTCCTGTCGAGCATCGAAACGGGCAAGGACGTGCCGCCCTTGAGCAACTGCCGATGGCAACTCTGGCATCGGGGCAGCCAGGGGTGGACGCTCATTCAGCACGAGCAGGAATATCGACAACGCGAGCCTTGCCCGATCGCCCTCGTACGGGGCGGACCCGTGTTTCTGTCGGCGAACCCGTCGACCACGCCGCCGGGAACCCCGTACGGCCCGTGCAAACCGCTGGTGATGCGGTTCGACCGCAAGAGCCCGAAAGAACCTCCGAAAGTCGAAGAGCCAGCCTTCGCGGAAGGAACGTTTTTCACGGATCACTCGTACCGCGGGTTCGGAGCGGACGCGGAAACGGGCGAACTGCTGCTGCTCAACGTCAACGCCCGGACGGCGAAGTATTTCGTCTCGCACCGCGACAAGGAGGGCGTGTGGCACCAACGCGGAACGATCGCATTTCCGATCCGCGGCGCGTATCCACAGGTCGCCCTGCGCCAGGGGGCGGCCCACGTGATGGCCATCGGAGATATCGTCGAACCGATCGAGGAATGGCGCAAGCTGAAGAAGGAAAAGACCGGAGCCGATTGGGACTACGTTTTTCGCCGGCTGTTCTACACGTACTCGCCGGCCATCGGGAAAAGACCTTTCAGCGAGCCGCTGGAGGTGGAAACGGTCGACGCCACCGGCGGGGCCATCAGCAACCTGGACTTGTTCATCGATTCGAGGGGAAACGCTCACCTGCTCTACCTGAAGATGCCCTATGCCAACCCCATTATTCGAGAAAAGTACTTCCCAAAAGCCGAGAACAACGCCTACCTGGAATATGCGATCCTCAAGGACGGCCGCCCGGTGTCCCGCAAAACCCTGGCTGAAACGTGCAAGAACGGAAGCTCGCTGACGCCGGGATACGCCCGGTTCCACGTCGGCGGCGGGGAAAAGCTCTACCTCGTCGCCTATGGGAGCATGAAGGACGAGTCAGGCAATACGTTCTCGGACAACTTTCTGGCGGCAATTTCCGAAGGCGACGAAAAACCCTCTTTCGCACGGCTGCACATGAAGCACCCGCTCTCGAATTACTTCACCAACACGCCGCGGGGCGGATCGAAGCCCGGCGACATCCTCGACCTGCACGGCACCGGCGCCGACGCGCCCAACCTGCGGTATGCGCGGATTCGGGTAAGGTGAGGTTGAAAAGCCGAAACCGCAGACCCGACGTCGCAAAAGCCGAAACCGCGGACACAACGTGGCGAATGCGAGCGAGTCGGCCCCACACGATCGCGGGCACAGGCCAGCCGCTTCCACTCTCAGTTCCGATCGGCGAGTCACCCCCAACGGGTAGCGTCCGCAGCTCCACGCGTGACGACATGTCACGGCATGATTTTGACGACAACGAGTGTAACATCGTCCTGTTGAGGGAAGTCCGCGCGAAAGGCAACCAGGGCTTCGGTGACGGCCTTCATGATGTCGGCGGCGGAACCGGCCGCGTTCCGGCGGACCAGCTCGCGGAGCGCGTCCTTGCCGAACATCTCGTTGCGGCTGTTGTGCATCTCCCAGATGCCGTCGGTGCCGATGACGAGCACCTGGCCCGGTGTAAGATACTCGCGACGGCTCTCCTGATAGTCGGCCTCTTCCATGATGCCCAGGGGCAGGCCGCCCTCGTGGAGTTCCTCGAACCTATCGCTCGCGGGGTCATAGAGAAGCGTCGGGTCGTGACCGGCGTTGGCGAAGCGGAGCGATCGGCGCCCGCCGTCGATAACCAGGTAAAACAGCGTCATGAACCGCCCGGCGGGCGTATCCACGGTGAGATGGTAGTTCATCTTGCGCATCAGGTCGGCAAGCGAGTCGCTGCGATCCAGGGAACTTCGAAGAACCGCCCGCGCACTGGTCATGAGCAAGGCCGCGGCGATCCCGTGGCCCGTGACGTCGCCAACGGCGATGCCGAGCTCGCCGGGCCGGAGTTCCGACAGATCCAGGAAGTCGTAGTAATCGCCGCCGGTCTCGTCGCAGTAGATGCTGGTGCCGGCCACGTCGAGGCCCGGAACCTTCGGCGGCGATGAAGGCAGGAGGCACTGTTGTACCTCCATGGCCAACGTGAGCGATTGCCGGAGACGCATGCGGTCCTTCAGGGCGGGGACCATGGCGTTGAATTCGCCGCCAAGTTGGCCGATCTCGTCGTGGGTTCGGACCTCCACCCGGGCGTCCAGATCCCCCGCGGCGATGCGACCGGCGGCTTCAGCGAGTTGCCGGATCGGTCGGGTCACGTGGCGAGATCCGTAAAACGCGATGGCCAGCACAATGAAGATCACCGCCAGAGCGATCAGGGCCCTCAGCCGCAACTGGCGGTTGGTCAGATCCAGAATGGTTTGCTGGGCTTGTGCAGCCTCGGCCACGATCTCCTCGTACGGCACAACCACCACGGAGAAGACGGTATTCTTCCAGACCGGCCCGAACGCCCACATCGAGGGGCCGCCCTTGAAGGCCATTTGGCGAACCCCGCACTTGCCGGCCTGCATGTCCGCGAGCATACCCAGAAAAGTGTCGCGGTCGGCACTCTCGAGCCATTCGCGGGCAGCGCCGTCTCTCAGGGACATGGCCTTCGCCTCGGTCGGGTGGAGGAACACCATCAGCCCCAGCTCCTCGGGGCGATAAGCCTTTACGTCGATGTCGCGCAGACGACGGACGTTCTCGGGCCGGGTCCGCGGACTCAGCCCGACGAGATAACTCGCGGGCGAGCCGAAGCTCGGCAGCCGGGTCTGCTCGATGAATTCCCCGACGGCCATGTCCACCGCGGTCACCCCCGCAAATCGCCCGTCGGGCCCCTGTACGGGCATCGAACACGTCAGAACAAGCTTCCCCGACGCGGCATCCACGTACGGCGGCAGCCACCGGATGGAGTCGAGTTCCTTGGCTCGCTGATACCACTCGCGAGTTCGCGGATCGAAGTCGGGCGGATACTTCCCGTGGCCCGGGAATGCGCCGTGCAGGCCGACATCCAGGGCAGTGTATTGCCAGAAGATCTGGTCCGGGTATTGCTGGAAGAGACTGCGGTAAACGGGCGTCAGACCCGCCAATCGCAGGATATCGGCGGCAATCGAGTCCCGATTCACACCGGGGGCCACGACGAGAACCTGCTGGTCGAGGCTCACCCGCAGCGGCTTCGCGCCGGGATCCGACGGTTGATACCGCCGCGGCGAAGTCAACTCGAAAGGCAGAGTCTCCGGCGTCTCGAAATCGTTCACGAAGAATGCCGGCCTGGCCGGCGGATGGGCGTGCGCCAGGCACTCCCGGGCGGCCTGAGCCTGAAGCTGGACGATGAGTTCGATCGTCCGGGCTTCGCGGCCGATGATCTCAGCCTGACTGGCGACCAGAAGGCCCAGCTCGTTCTCGGCCCGGGCGGTCAGGACCTGCGAAGCCCGTTGCCCGATCGTCTCACCCAGACGCTTCGTCGAGCGGTTCATCGTCGCGGCAATGAACACCAACGGCACTAGGGCCACAAGGAGAAGCAGGATCAGCAGTTTCCAGCGGATTCTCATGATGACCCACCGTGACCCGCCGATGAGTGGCCCCCCCGGTTTACACGGGGGGCAAAGCTTGCTCATGCGTATGATATACCCGTATGACGGCCGACGCACGCCGGCTGGAAACGCTCCCCTTCGGGTCGCGGCTGTACGCGGGAATGAGGCGACACCGCCGGGCGTTGCATCGAGCCCCTTCCACGCGTACGATCCGTTTTCCAATCAGGACCTCAGGGCCAGGGATCGATGCAACTTGCGCGCAGGTGCTCCTGGAAAACGTGCTCTTGGGGTCGCGGACCGGAAAAAGGTGGGCCACCTTACGGTGGACGAGGCTCGCCGGACCGCGAGGCTCGGCCCGCCGGGAGAGTCGATACCTTCATGAGTGAGTCGCAGCAAGTACAGGATCGTCGCGCCAAACTGGAGAAGATCCGCGAACTGGGGGTCGACCCCTACGGCTCGCGGTTTCCCGAGGTCCGGTCGATGGCTGAGCTCCGCAAGGCGGGTGAGGCCGCCGGGATCCAGCCCGGGCACCACGCCGAGCACCTCAAGGCGCGGGTCGCAGGCCGTGTCATGCTGCACCGACCGTGCGGCAAGCTCATCTTCATGACCCTGCGGGACGCAAGCGCAGATCTGCAGATCGGAGTGAGCAAGGCCGCGGTCAGCGACCGGGACTTCCAGATCGCCGCCAAGCTGCTCAACCTGGGCGACATCATCGGCATCGACGGCATCCTCGGCAAAACCAAAACCGGCGAGCTCACCCTCTGGGCGACGTCGGTGACCTTCCTGTGCAAGGCGCTGCAGCCGCCGCCGGCTAAATGGCATGGACTGAAGGACATCGACCTGCGCTACCGCCGGCGGTACGTCGACCTGTTCACCAACCCCGGCGTGCGCGAGACGTTCAAACAGCGCAGCCTGATTATCGACGCGATCCGCCGGTGCCTCGTGGACCAGGGCTTCTTCGAGGTCGAGACACCCGTGCTTCAGCCGATCTACGGCGGAGCGGCCGCCCGCCCCTTCACCACACACCACAACACGCTGGACATGAACCTGTTCCTCCGGATCAGCCCCGAACTGTACCTGAAGCGACTGCTGGTCGGCGGAATCGAGCGGGTGTTCGAGTTCTCCCGCGTCTTCCGCAACGAGGGCATCGATACGCAGCACAATCCGGAATTCACCCTGCTCGAGCTCTACCAGGCGTACGGCGACTACAACGACATGATGGACATCACCGAGATGATGTTCGTCGCCGCCATCGAGCGGATCGGGGGCGGATTCACGCGGAAGTTCGGGGAGTACCAGATCGACTTTACACCGCCCTGGCCTCGGCGAAAATACGCGGACCTGCTTCGCGAACACGCCGGCGTGGACATGCACGACATCGCCGCCGTGCGCCGCAAGGCCGGTGAACTGGGCCTCGAACACAAGGGAGTCGCCGACGCGATCGTGATCAACGAAGTCTTCGAGGCTTGCGCCGAACCCAAACTCATCCAGCCGACCTTCGTACTGGACTACCCGGCTCCGCTCTGCCCGCTCACCCGGCGAAAGCCCGACGACCCGAACATCGCCCTCCGATTCGAGGCCTACGTCGCCTGCTGCGAAATCGCCAACGCCTATACCGAGCTGAACGACCCCGGAGTGCAGGAGGAGAACTTCCGCCGCACCCTGGAGGGCGAAAAACGAGACGAGACCATGGCGGTCATGGACGAGGACTTCCTCCTCGCCCTGAAGGTGGGCATGCCGCCGGCCGGCGGACTCGGAATCGGCATCGACCGCGTGGTCATGATGCTGACCGACTCAACCAGCATCCGGGACGTGATCCTCTTCCCGTTGCAAAGGCCGCGGTCCGTGGCGGATGATACCGCCGAACTGGACGAACAGGGTGGAATAATCGAGCCAAAGTAGCGTCCG